>NZ_JAUBTR010000056.1:5166-41549 GCF_036705045.1 Microcoleus sp. BR0-C5 | reverse complement strand
CACCTCGAACCGGAGACTAAATTAGTAGATGCACCCTGATTAATTAACTCCCGACCAATTTTGGCCGGGTTTTTTTTTTAGTATTCCAGCAAAACCACAAAATTTCAATAAATCAAGAATTATCCGCGTTAATCTGCGTGCATCTGCAGTTAAAAATCAAATTGATCCCGAACCTCGTGCTAGCCACTGGAAAGTAAATAAAGATGCACCCTGATGAATAAACCCCAGCCAATTTTGGCCGGGGTTTTTTTTGATCGAAAGCTGGATTAGTCGATCGACCTACAACACCTCAAAAGACTGCACCTCAAGAACCGGGCCGATCATAGCAAAAGTCATCACATCCTTGCGGACTTCACCTTTGACACTGACTTTCAAACCAGCTTTTTTTAAGTCAGAAGGAGCATCCTTAAGTTCGTAAGTTTCCCCATCTTGGCCAACCAAAGCCCAAGTGCCCGGGCCTAATCCTTTGCGTTCAATTTCACCTTTGACAGTAATACTCATGCCGATCGCACCTCTGTTTTAATTGCTAAACGCGCCAGTCCGAAACACAGAAAAGCATTGACAATCAAGAATGTTTGTGATACTAAACCTGTGCCCAATCCCCAGACTGCGGGAGACACAAAAGCATTCACCGCTAAACTGCTGGCAAAACCGATCGAAATGGCGATCGCGATCCACTTCCACTGTTGATGTCCCAACAGCACAGCAATCAAAATCCCAGGAATCAAAACGCTAGCAAAAAAGGGATTCAGCATACTGCTGCCATTAATTGCACCGCCGAGTTCAGGAATAGAACTGCCCATCACCCGCATCGGCCACTGCGGCAAGTCAAATACAAACAAGTTTCGCAGGAAAAAGAACCCAGAACTACCAGCCATCAAGCCGCCGGAAAAGCCCCAAGTCCATTGGAACGGAAAATAATTCCGCAAAAAGAAAGCCAGCAGGTAAGAACCGAGCACCATTGCAATTTTAGGCAACAGTGCGACTGCACCGCCGTCAATCCAAAAGCGGGGGTTGAGATACCCGTTATCGCGCAGCCAGCGGAAGAAATCGCGGAAGTTGATTTGTCCGCGCTGGGCTAGCTGAACTGCTGCGGCTGCGTCTAGGTGTCCTGAACCAAAATGGTTTAACGGATCTTCAGTGACAGTTCGCGAGGATTGCAAGAGTACGCTGCGAATTGCGTCTGGTTCTGTGATGCCGGAGGCCTTGACAAGGGCTGCAACGGCTGCAACGTGGGGAGAAGCCATGCTAGTGCCTTGGTAGCCTTCAAATACTTCGGCGCCGGTTTCTGGGTCGATCGTACTTTGCAGGATTTTGCCCATTTCAGAACCGCCGGGGGCTGCAATGTCAACCCCTGCGCCGAAATTGGAATAACTAGCTTTTTCGTCGTCGGGGCCGAGGGCGGAAACGCCGATGACGTGGGGATAGCGGGCGGGATAGGAAGCGGAACTGTCGCCGGAGTTGCCGGCGGCTGCGATGATGACAACGCCTTTAGAGTGGGCGTAGTCGATCGCCTCTTCCATTAACTGACTTTCACCGCCGCCGCCTAAACTCATGTTGATGACATCGGCGCCGTTGTCAGCAGCAAATTTAATCGCTTCGGCGATGTCGGAAACCGTGCCGCCACCGCTGCCGCCTAACACTTTTAGCGGCATTAAAGCTGCTTCGTAGGCGATGCCCGCAACGCCGTAATTGTTGTTAGTTGATTGGGCGACAGTACCTGCCACGTGAGTACCGTGGCCGTTGTCATCGTAGGCTTCGGCGCGATCGTTTACAAAGTCGTAGCCTGGTACAAATTTGGTTTCTTTTAAGTCAGCGACTGGAGTAATACCCGTGTCAATTATCGCTACTGTTGTGCCACTGCCTTTGGTTTCGTTCCAGGCAGATTCTACGTTGATACTGCGGAGATTCCACTGCTTGGTATACATGGGGTCGTTGGGAATCTCGAAAGCGCTGTAAACAAAGTTCGGTTCAATGTATTCGGTATCTTTAGCCAAATTTGATTTTCTCAGGGCATTTAGCAAAGTGCGATCGCCCTTAACTACATATACATTGTCGCCCGCTGAGAATTCGCTGTTGAGTTGCGGTGCGACTTGGTACTGCTGGGCGATCGCCTCTACTTGCTTGGCGATCGTGGCATTACCGACATCTTCGCGGAAATCCAGCACAATCGAGTCGTAAGTGCCTTGAGTAGCAAGTCCTGGGAAATTAGAAATCGCCCAGCCGAGACCGATTAAAAATAAGCACAGAAGGAAAAACTTTTTCATTGCCGATCGTCCGTTTAGGGAAGGCGTGTTCACCACAATAACCCACTTTTCACCGCCAGCGCCAGTTTTCCTTGCTGCGACTTGTGGGGCTCTCGCACGCGGGCGTTTGGTAGTTTTCGGCGGTGGCTGTTGCTAGATCAAAAATTGCTCTAATTTCTAGTTGAAATTGCAGAGCAAGTTTTAGGACTTCAATTAATTGTATCATTAGAGAAGATGAGAAACAGAACAAGCAACTATTTTCAACAAGGGTATTGCATGGAAAGAGGTTTAATGTGGCTGCCGCTGCTGGCAATTTTTATTGGGCTAGCTTGGGCTGGATGGAACGAGTATCAAAAGCTGGAAGCGTATCGCGTCTGGGCCGAACAATTCGCTAAAGCCAAGTACGATATTTATGCTGTACTTGGTCAGCAAGAAGACAGTTTAACTTGGGGAAAACCTACTCGCAGCGGGCCTGTGAATTTGCAAACTTTTTCTTTAAAAGACGTGCAGTCGCTGCGGTTGTTAGTCAACTCTCAGGCAGTTGATTTAGAGTCGCCGCCGAGTTCTGGGAGTCCAATCGCCCTCGAATTTTTGTTGAAAGATGGTGCTGCGGTGCAGGTCCCTTTTACAGAAATTCCTTTAGCGACTAAATGGGGAAAACACTTGCAGCAAGAATTGCAGCGCTTTAGGTAAAAACACTCTCCGGCTGGGCAGCGTATCAGATATGAACTCGGCTACTTGAAATTACAAAAGTCTGTAAAAGTGGTAGTAGAAATAGAACTTAGGCAACAAATTCTTTGAACTGCCATCTATAGGGGTAAAGTACGCACGGATCACCCGGAGGACATGAGTTATTGCAGTAAGTAGTAGGAGTAGTGTTCCCGTGCTTAGCCCGCTCGTGTTCCGTGCGTACCTTACAGTTCAAGTTATTGACCGTAAGCATCCAGGATACCCGCCACGTGATTCATCCGTCCAGAAATAAAAAACCTGTATCCGATGAAACTTGCCGAACGTATTTATCTGTGGGGTCAATGCTTTAATCTAAAATCTAAAATCTAAAATCTAAAATCGATTGACCAGCGCGTCCTAAAACAGCTCAATTGCCAGCCCCCCAATCTGCGGAATGCAAACACAAGAATTTTTACAGCGCTATCAACAGGGAGAGCGAAACTTTGGTCACATTGACCTCAGCGGCGCTAGTTTAAGCGGTGTTAACCTGCGAGAAATAGACCTCACTGGTGCTAACTTGACCGGTGCTAATTTGAGCTGGTCTTTTTTGAGCAATGCCAAATTGATAGGGGCTTGTTTGCGGCGCGCGGATCTCCGCAGTGCGGGGCTGGCTGGAGCGAATCTGAGCGGGGCAAATTTGAGCGGGGCAAATCTTGCTAAAGCGGATTTGCGCCTTGCTTGTTTGGAAGCAGCAGAACTCAATTGGGCTGCGTTCCCCGAAGCGGATTTGGGGGGTGCTAATCTTCAAAAAGTTAAATCTGACCAAATTAATTTTGCCGGGGCTAAACTCGACGGCGCGAAGTTGATGGCGGCGGAATTGATGGAGGCGAATCTCAACCGCGCCAGTCTTGTTGGTGCTAATTTAACGGGTGCTAATTTGCGGGAAGCGCATTTGGTGGAAGCGAATTTGCGATCGGCAATTTTGAGCGGTGTAAATTTGATTGAAGCTGACTTGAATGGCGCTCAAATGCGATCGGCAAATCTGACGGGCGCTGACTTGCATCGAGCTGTGCTGGCGGGGGCGGATTTAACTGAGGCGGTGCTGGATAACGCGGATTTGAGTCGAGCTAATCTGGCGGGTTCTTATTTATTGAAAGCGAGTTTTAAGAAGGCACTTTTGCTGCGAGCTAACCTGCAAGGAGTCTATTTACTGCGGGCCGATTTGAGCGAAGCTAATTTGCGAAGTGCTGATTTGCGGAAAGCTGATTTGAGCGGCGCTTATTTGATGGATGCGATGTTAGGTGAGGCGGATTTAAGAGAAGCTTGTTTGATTGAGTGCCGTTTGATTCGGACGAATTTGGAGGGGGCGCAGCTTACGGGTTGCTGCATTCAAAATTGGCAAGTTCAAGATGTCGATCTGTCGAGAGTTGAATGCAGCTATGTTTTTAATCAGTTTGATTATACTGCGAAAGTTGCGGCAAATCGCTTTCCGGTCGATCGCGATTTTGAGTCGGGGGAATTGGGGCGGCAGCATCAAGAGGACAGTTCTATTGTGAAGGTGTGTTTTGATGAATCTCCTAATTGGGAGGCTTTGGTTTTTACGCTGCGTCGGGTGGAGTTGGAAAGCCACGAACTCAAATTCAACGTTCAATTTTTTGAGTCTGCGGGAGAACAAAATTTACTGAGGCTGAGCGCGAACCGTTTGGTGAACGGCAAGATTTTGGGCGATCGCATTTTGGAGCTTTATCCAGATATGTTGGAAAAGGTTTTAGCCAAGGGCGCTGAAATTTTGGGTTTGCTCGACTTGGCTATTCCTAGTAACAGTGCAGAGCCGACGGAGCCTGGCCAAAAGGAAGTATTGCTCAGAAGACAGGAAATTTACCAGCGAATGGTGCGCCAAATTTCATTTATTTTGATGTCTCAGACGCCGGATAAATTCTCTGAAAGCGTGCAGCGGCTGTTGGATTATTTGAAGCAGCAAGGTATCCCAACAGAGCAGATTCAAAAGAAAGTCATTAGTCAGGCGATCGTGCAGCGGGCAAAGCAAGACCCGGCTTTTCGGGAACAGTTGCTCAGGTGGGAGAAAACGGCGTCCGATGGCGTTCGTTGTTCGATGATGGGGGAGGCGGTGCGGTATTCAATTACCCTTTTGATCGATTATTAACAGTTAATTGTAAACACTTGAAGCCGGAGATCTGCTAATACCCGCACTTGCTCTTGTGCGTCGGAGATTGCAAGCATCGTGCAGCGGACAAAGCAAAACCCGGTGTTTCGGGAACAGTTGCTCGCGTGGGAGAAAATGGCTTCGGATTGCGATCGCTCTTCGGTAATGGGGGCAACGGTGCGGTTTGCGATCGCCCTTTTGTGGGAATGAATACACACAAAGTCTTACCCCCATTAAAAATCTTCCAACCGTAGATCGATTTAACGGTGCGGTTAATTAGAATATAGTTCAGTGTCCTCCTTCAAAAGCTTACACAACTCATCCAAATCTTTCTTACTGTGTTCAATGAGTTTTTCACCTCTGTTCTCTAGGTACTCAATATTACTGGGACTTGCGTTGTCGATTTGATCGTGACCATTATCGCTACTCAATTGAAGTTGAAAACGATAGTAGTTGCGGTTATTTTCTTTATCCCCTTTAGTCACCATTAGCTGATCTAGTTCATACGCAACCGATTCGCTTTGCCCATCTAGAACAACGTTAAGTAAGGGAATTGCCCATTTTATTTGACCCCAATTTTTTGCTTCTTTATACTTGTATTTCTTAGTTAGTGAGCCCGTACCCAAAGAAACAACAAGCGTCTCAGTACGTTGTAGTTCTTCACCAGTCTTTTTCTTGTAAGAAATCATCGCCTCCATCATTGCAAGTGAAGAAGGATTATTTGCAAAAATTCCGCCGTCTACCAAAGCGTAATATCCCTCATCGGTATGATGTCCCGTTTCGATTTGGTAGGGTGGAAAGAATGTCGGTGCAGCAGAAGTTGCCATTGCTGCTTCCCACATTTTGAATCCCGTACATACTTTCCGGCTATCAAAACTCTTGATTTCCTCTGCGTCTCGATTGCTTGTAAAAAAAATTGGTGCTCTGAGTTCGATATCATAGCTGGGTATGAAAATTTCTCGTAATGCCTCTTCAACCTTAGCTTCACCTAAAAGATCCTTTAAAACTTGTTGCCTACCTTTTGGGTTGTGCTTGGGTTGTAACAAATCATCAAAATCCAGTGGAACATACTCATTAAAAATCTTTTGTCCATATTTGCGATAGAAATTTACAAGTTCGGCAGCGGTATACTCTGGCTCACGATTGATGCTAGAGTCTGAGTTCTTTCTAGTTAAACCCAGTGCTAAAATTCCTCCTGTTGAAGTGCCTGCAATAAAATCAAACATTGTTGCTATGCGTTTTCCTGTGCGCTCTTCAATGTAGTTGAGAACGATCGCAGGAATAATACCTCGGATACCGCCACCATCAATTGAGAGAATTCTTCTCTTGAATTTAGTAGCCATCACATTTACTCCTTTAGATATTGCTTAAGTTGTCAAGATAAATGAAACAAACTCATACAGCATCAAAATACCAATAACCAACGTCATCCTATGGTTTCCGGTTGCCTCGGAATAAGAAAATCGAGTCAACAGTTAACACTCAAACATTGAGTTTTTGGCTCCAGACTAAACAGTCAACAGTCAACAATTCCGGAGGAGTGCAACCGGAATTGATATGAATCCAATCAGTTATTAGTGCGGTAACTTGCTGAGGGCGTGCCAAGTTCTATAGCCGACAATTCCATCTTGCGGTAAAGCCTTGCTCAGTTGCAATTGTCGCACGGCTACATCTGTCATCGGCCCGAAGAATCCGTCAATGAATCCGAAATAGTATCCATTGATTTTCAAGACATTCTGAACAATTTTAACAGCATTACCAGAACTGCCCTTCATGACGATCGGCATATTCACAGGTGCACCAGAGTATAGTGCTTCCCAAGTGAGAGGGCCGACAATCCCATCTTCTTTTAAAAAGACGCGGTGTTGATAGCCTTTGACGGCGTTTTGAACTTGGACGCCGAAAATACCGTCAATCGGGCCGAAATAATAACCCCAATGATATAGAAGCTGTTGTAGTTCCTTGACAGCTTGACCTGTTGAACCCATTTGTAAAGTGGGTTTGTTTACTCCAGTGGTTTCAGCAAATGCAAGAGTTGATTGAGCAGTATTATCGGCGACGAGAGCCATAGTTTCATTGTTCAAGCTTCTTTCTTCGGTGTACATAATGTGCTTCCTCTCAACAGTTAAGTTTTGGTGTTTGATATTTCAGGTATAACTGGTGGAATTTGTGGATGCACAGTCACTTTTTCGAGTGTCACTCATTTGAGTGTCACTCGTTTGAGTTAGTCCCAGTGTTAACTGTTAATATCTCTTCCGGCTGCGGCGGAATGATATATAGCAATCCTAAGTGATTTTCTAGATCTGTAAAATCTGAAAGTCTTGCTATACAAGAAGTCTAGGAAGACAAGAGGGCGTTGTGTTGTGAGACTCAGATCGGATTGCTATACTGAAACAATGTTAAGAGTGCAACGAAGACAAGTTATGCACTAAACGCCTAAAGTTGGAGCCTCCTCAAACTCCAGAAAGAAGAGCAGGCATGATGAATTTTCCGAGGTGTCTAAAGGATTGTTTCTACTTACCAGTCTTGGCTGCGTAGCCGGCGACTCGCTAAGGCCCGCACTTGCTCTTCTGCGTCGGAAACTGCAAGAGCTCGCAACAACGGCACAACTCCCGGATTTTCGGGATAATGTTCAATAATCGCTTCGAGTGCTGTAAACCTGGGATTGTAAGGAAAAGAACCGTTTTGATTGTCAACATCGCTCAAAGCTCGATCGCGCAAAAACTCAAACATTCCCGGCTCGTCTTTCCATCCCCGCATTAACTCTACCAGGGCGATCGCCCGCACCTGCGA
Organism: Microcoleus sp. BR0-C5; assembly: GCF_036705045.1. Classification (NCBI taxonomy): domain Bacteria; kingdom Bacillati; phylum Cyanobacteriota; class Cyanophyceae; order Oscillatoriales; family Microcoleaceae; genus Microcoleus; species Microcoleus sp. BR0-C5. The sequence goes on along the minus strand of NZ_JAUBTR010000056.1, from coordinate 33,677 downwards.
ATCTTCATCTTTTTGAGCTCTACTTTTGAGCCACTCGAAAGTTTGAGACTGATTTGTCCACCCGCGCGCTAACTTTTGCAAAGCGATTTGCCTGACAGCGGGACTCTCATCGCCCTCTGCTTTAGCCTCCAGCAGCATCCAAGTTTCAGGATTGTCTGGCCAGTTGTAAGCGAGTTCAAGCACCGCGGCTTCCCGCACTAGCGCTTCCCCAGAATCGAGCTGAATTTTCAGCCAAGACAAGGTTTCCGGGGCGTCGGGCCACCCCCGCACGATCGATCGCACTAGCACGCTCAGCAGGTGAGAATCATGCTCATACTCGACCCGGCTTTTGAGGAAAGGCAGCGTCTCGCCCCGGTGAGACCAGCGTTTTGCGATCTCTGCCACCGCAGTTTCTCGGACGTTCAGGTGTCTGTCAGACGCGGCGAGATTTTGCAACCAGCCAAAGACTTCGATACTGCCTGATGCCACTGTGGCGACAGCCTCCACTACTACTTGCCGCACAGTCCAGTAATCCTCGGAATCAGCTATTTTTTGCAGCAGGGGCAGGGTTTCTGGGTGGTCGGGCCAACCTGTAGCTATCTGTTGTAGGGCTATTTCTCGCAGGTCGGCGTCGCGATCGCCCAATGCTATATTTTGCAAAAAAGTCAGAGTTTCGGGGTTCCCGGGCCAGCCAGAGGCAATTGCTTGCACTGCTGAGCGCCGGACGCTCGAACTCGCGTCGGACTCGGCTTTAGTCTTCAGCAGCGGGTAAATGTCTGGTTCATCGGGCCAGTGCGAGGCCAATTCTTCTAACGCTGCTGTCCGCACTTCTTTGCTGCTGTCGGATTCGGCTAGGGTTTTCAGCAGCAGGCAAACGTCGGCAGCAGCAGGCCAGCCCGCTGCCAACTCCCGCACCGCTAAGGTTCGCAGGATAGAACTTCCTGTCTGGGCAAGATTTTTGAGCAGGGAAACCGTGCCTAAAAGGCTGTGCCAACCTCTGGCTATTGCTTGCCACGCACAGACTCGCACTCCCAAATTTTCGTCGGATTCGGCGGCAGTTCTAAGCAGCAGCAAGGTATCTGTGCGACCGGGCCAATTAGAGGCCAATTGTTCGAGTGCTGCGGTGCGGACTGCGGGACTTTGATCTGACAGAGCCAGGGCACTCAGCAGCGGCAAGGTATCGCTCGTGTCGGGCCAACCACAAGCCATTTCTCGCACACAGGTCGATCGCACTGCCCAGCTTGGATCTGATTTGGCGAGGTTTTTGAGCATCAGGTAAATTTCTGGCTGGTCTGGCCAACCACGGGCTATTGCTTCGACTGCTGTGGCCCGGACTTCTCCACAGTCGGTGGAGTGAGCGAGTATTTTCAGCCAGGGCAGGGTTTGCGGGTCGTTTTTCCAAGTTTGGGCGATCGCAGCGATCGATCGATCGCGAATTTGATAAGTTTCCTGCAATTCTTGAGCGCTTTGATAAAGAATCAGGAAACCCGTACCGTATTGCGATAACTTTTTTAAAGCGTTTAACAGTTTTTTTTCGGTTTTTTTATTAACATCATTTTTAACTTTTAACAAGCATTGCGCTGCTAAAAACAAATTAATAAATTTTTCTTGTTGACCGTTCTGATCTGTGAGATATTCTATAATTTGGCTCGCTGTTTCTTTGTCGAGCTTAGCTGCAATTTCTCTGAGGACTTCGTGCAAAGATTCGTCCCGCCAGTGCTGGCCGAAAACTTGTATGTTGAGTTCGCCCCAAGTCAGTTGACCGATTTTGAGTTGGGCATGGATTAACTCTGCTACAGTCTGGGGATTATTTTCGGAAACAAGTTTTTTTAACAACATACCGATACCCTGCCCCCTGAAGTTTGTTTGCATTGACAATCATTGCATCAGCTCGGATATTAGTTGAGATTTTTTTGAGCGAGCGTGGAGTATGGAGCCAATCGACTCTATTTTATACGAAAAATACTGAGTCGGGAGGGCCCCCATGCAAAATCCGCCAGCACCCACAGGAATGTTAGGTGTTGGCGGATGGCGATCGAACAATTAAGCCGCTGAATCTAACTAACAGCTACTTGGACGCGATCGGCTACAACCCGAACCGCAAAAGTAGGAATCTTTACCGTTTCATCATCCAGACATTGCCCGGTAGTCAGACTAAAGTTCTGCTTGTAAATGGGAGAAGCAACTTTGAGAGTGCCGTTGCGATCGCCCACAATTCCCCGCGACAAAACAAAAGCTTTGCTAAATGGGTCGTAATTGCTAAGCGCATAAACTTCATCCCCGTTTCCCACTCGGAAAATCGCCACTTGTTCGCCTTTAACTAAAGCGCAAACTCCAGTATAAGGGGCGATCGCATCGAGAGAACACACATCTACCCAAGTAGTCACAGTATCCGAAACTTGTAATGATTGAACCATTTTCTTTTCCTGTTATTTTACTTCAATCTCGTTCCCAGTCTCCGGCTGGGAACGTAGGTTTCGAGGCTCTGCCTCGCCGAAGGAGTCTCTGGCTCACGGTTCGAGGAGGCCGAGCCTCCGGGACTTCATTCCCAGACCGAGCCTGGGAACGAGATTAAACGAGATTAAATCTTGTTCCCTCCCCTGATTCAAGGGGAGGGCTGGGGAGCGGTTATTCCGAAACTCCAGCCAGAGCCTTTTCATGTTCGTTAGCCGGCCGCGTTTGTCCCCGTTCCGCAACACGAACAATACTCGGATCGGGCAAATCGGAATTCACAAAATGCTGGAACCGCTGCACCTTTTGTGGATCTTCAATCGTCGTTTTCCACTCACATTGATAAGTATTCACTAAATGTTCCATCTGCGCTTCTAATTCAGCACAAATTCCCAGAGAATCCTCAATTATCACCTGTTTCAAGTATTCAATTCCGCCCTCAAGTTTGTTCAACCAAGTAGCAGTGCGTTCCAATCTGTCGGCAGTGCGGATGTAGAAAACCAAGAATCGATCGATATACTTAATCAAAGTTTCCTTATCGATATCCGTAGCCAGCAAAACCGCGTGCTGTGGCTTAATGCCGCCATTGCCGCACACGTACAAATTCCAACCATTCTCCGTCGCAATTATCCCAAAATCCTTGCTTTGAGCTTCCGCGCATTCGCGAGTGCAGCCAGAGACAGCAGATTTGAGCTTGTGGGGCGATCGCAAACCACGATACCGCAATTCAACCTCGATCGCCAAACTCGTTGAATCCTGCACCCCAAAGCGGCACCAAGTGCTACCAACACAAGATTTTACAGTACGCAGAGCCTTACCGTAAGCGTGTCCCGACTCAAATCCCGCATCAATCAACCGACGCCAAATATGCGGCAATTGATCCACGCGAGCTCCAAACAAATCAATCCGTTGCCCGCCAGTAATCTTAGTATAAAGCCCAAAATCCCTGGCAACTTCACCCAAAACAATCAACTTATCGGGAGTGATTTCTCCCCCCGGTATTCGCGGCACCACCGAATAAGTACCGTCGCGCTGAATGTTTGCCAAAAAGTAATCATTCGTATCTTGCAAACCGACGTGAGACTTCTCTAAAATATGGTCATTCCAAGTAGAAGCCAGCATCGAACTAACAGCAGGTTTGCAAATTTCGCAACCCTTACCTTTGCCGTGTCTTTCAATCAACTCCTCAAAAGTTTTTATCTCTTGAGAACGCACTAAATGGTACAATTCTTGACGAGAATATTCAAAATGTTCGCAGAGATTATTTTTGACTGCAAACCCAGCTTTCTTCATCTCCGACTTGAAGATATCCGTCACCAAAGGCACGCACCCGCCGCAGCCCGTACCAGCTTGAGTGCATTTCTTGACGCTGGCAACATCGGTTAAATTGCGATCGCGAATCGCTGCACAAATCTGCCCTTTGGTAACATTATTGCAAGAACAAATTTGAGCCGAATCCGGCAAACTGTCTACTCCAAAACCCGCCGACACTCCCCCTTCTCGCGGTGGCATTAACAAATCTTCGGGATGCGGCGGCAGAGCAATTTCATTTTGCATGAATTGCAGCAAAGTGCCGTAAGCAGAAGCATCTCCCACTAGAATTCCGCCTAAAATCCGGCTGCCATCTTGATTTAAAACTAATTTTTTGTAAATGCCTTGGAAGGTGTCAGCTACAGCAATTTCTTTGGCATCGGGAGACTTGGCAAAAGCATCACCAAAACTAGCAACATCCACTCCCAAAAGTTTGAGCTTCGATGACATATCCGCACCGGTAAAAGTGCTTGTGGAACGGGCATCTTGCCCGTCATCCGCTGCACGGCTCAAAATATCTGCTGCTACGCTTGCCATTGTATACCCAGGCGCAACTAAGCCGTAAATGCGACTCTGATACAGGGCGCATTCTCCGATCGCATAAATGTCAGGATCGGAGGTTTGGCAGCTATCATTAATCACAATGCCACCGCGTTCACCTACTTCTATACCGCAACTTCTGGCAATTTCGTCGCGGGGGCGAATGCCAGCAGAAAAGACAATCATATCTGTTGCCAATTCCGAACCGTCAGCAAACAGCATTTTAGTAACTTTGCCATCTTCGCTGACAATTTCTGTGGTAGATTTGCTGGTGTGAACCGAAACCCCCAACTCTTCTATTTTGCTGCGGAGAATTGCACCGCCAATTTCGTCAACTTGCACGGGCATCAGCCGCGGCGCAAACTCAACTACGTGAGTTTTCAAGCCCATATTTTGGAGCGCGTTTGCACACTCTAGACCTAACAAACCGCCGCCAATTACTACACCAGTTTGGCAATTTTTAGCGTAATCTGACATCGCTTCCAGGTCGTCAATTGTCCGGTAAACAAAAGTTCCTGTAGCGTCTTTGCCTTTAATTGATGGCACAAATGGATAGGAACCAGTGGCCAGAACAATTTTGTCGTAGGGAACTTCTAAACCGTTGGCTGAAGAGACTATTTTTTTTTCCCGATTAATGGCGATTGCTTTGTCGCCGATGTAAATTTGGATGCCGTTTTCTTGATAAAATCCCGGTGCAACTAAAGATAAATCTCCCGCTGTTTTGCCAGAGAAAAATCCGCTGAGGTTTACGCGATCGTAAGCAACGCGCGGTTCTTCACAAAAAGTAATTAAATTCCAGTGTTTGGCAGCATCCGAGCTCACCATTAACTCCAGGAACTTGTGACCTACCATGCCATTGCCGATTACAATGAGGTTTTTTTTGGCTGTCATGAGAATCTATTTTATCCCGTTTATCAGTCGTTGGGTTAATTAATATAAGAATTTATTATAAACTTTTGTACTTATAGATACAAAAAATGGAGATTTATGCAATTGTCGAATACTCCCGATTGCATTTTTGCATGATATGTGCGATCGACCGATTTTAGATTTTAGATTTTAGATTTTAGATTTTAGATTTTAGATTTTAGATTTATATCATGTCAGGTAGATTACCGGAAATCAGGTAGGGGCGGGTAAACCTGCCAATATCTGCCAATAATTGACAATCTCAAAAACCCGTCCGGCCGGGATATTATGGTCAATCGGTTAGAGAGTCGATGGTAAGGTGTCCCCTACCACCTCTCCTTCAAAACCGTGCTTGCGACTTTCACCGCACACGGCTCCTGAGTAAAGTAATCCTTGTCATAGATACGATATTGTGGAGTGATAATTCTCTTTGATACCGCTTGACACATTCTGGTTTACCCCTGTATCCCACCTTCAGTTTACACCTCGGTATTAGGCTTATTGAGGGTTACTAAAGACCATGCCGTTTACATCACCCGGTGCTGTCAGCATATCTCTGTCATTACAACAGAGCTTTGGCTTCTGCAACCATCCCTCACACTCACAACTTGCGGTTAGCGACCTACTTGTGTTATCAAGGGCTGTGAGTGCTTTACTTCGTTCCGATTACACATTGATTGAACTTTTAGCGTGATGCTTTCCACCGGGTTTATCGGCAGTGCTGATAAGTCAATCCGATAATTGCTTACGCCTTATCCTTGCCTTTTGGCTTGGTCTATCAGCCATTTGACCATTTATCATAACGATGGTTCAGACACATCTTCACTTACGTTACGCATCAGTTCTTGCTTGACAGCTACCCCAATTGGCTAGGAGTATTTCTGCCTTTTATCCCCGCTTTATCCTGTTGGTTGCTACCCAACAACATAGGGGATATGCTTTCACTCCTGCACTTGGAGGCCCTGACTTGGGGAGGAACCCCGCACAAGGATGTGTAATCAGTTATCAAGGTTCTCTTGAACCGAGCTAATCATCCCTTGAATATTTCTACTCAATTTCGATTAAACGAATCGCACATCAGACATGATATTACTCCACAGTTAAGTAGGGTGCGTCAAGTAAGTCTTTTTGACAAAACGATTAATATTTTTACTGTGACGCACCTTACAGTTTTCTAATTCTTAATTATTTAAGCGCCCATGCCCGAATACTGCTTCAAACCCTGCCGCCAAAGCCAGCGATTCCACACAAAAAACACCGCACTCCAACCCAACATTACCAACAAACCGCGGCCTAAATCTACGGGTAATCCTATCAAGATAGAAGCGGGAAAATGAATCAAATAAGGAAACGGCGTCCACAAAACTACTTCGCGCACGGGTGCGGGAAACACTTCTAGTGGCGCGATAAGTCCCGATAAAAACAGGTAAATTAGAAACCAGAATTGCTCGATCGCACTTGCCCTCTCCAGCCAAAAAGCAAACAGCGCAAAGGTATACTGTATAAGAAATCGCAAGCAAAAAGCCAAGACGATAACCAGCAAAAACAGCAAAAACCTGCCCAAACTTGGCAGCCAAAAAGCCTGCGGGTAAAGTGCAAAAAACAGCAGCACTAATCCCAATACAAACGGCAGCCTCGCAAACCTTTCGGAAACGTGAGATGCAAAGTGATGCCATACGGGATCGAGAGGCTGCAACAATTTATTAGATAGCCGGCCTTGCACTACTTCTTTTTCAAACTCCCAAATCACCCAAACTACATTTGTTTGCCTGACAATGAAAGCCGCTAAAAAATAACGGGCAAAGTCGATCGAATTCAGCCCAAATTGACCAGTTTCTGCCGCCTGCATCCAGACGCCCATCAATATAAACGGCAAAGCTCCCGACAGCGCCCACAAAAACAATTCCGCCCGGTATTCGAGCATATAAGCATAGTAGGTAACTAGCAAAGTTTTAGCAATTTTGATGGCTTTTGTCATATCAATTGTAGATTTAATTTTTCGGTGTTAGCAACGGGCAAGATGCCCGTTCCACAAAATATTGGAACTCTAGTGGAACAGGCATCTTGCCTGTTCAATTTTTCGGTGTTAGCAACGGGCAAGATGCCCGTTCCACACTATATTGGAACTCTAGTGGAACAGGCATCTTGCCTGTTCAATTTTTCGGTGTTAGCAACGGGCAAGATGCCCGTTCCACACTATATTGGAACTCTAGTGGAACAGGCATCTTGCCTGTTATGGAGAATGAAGCCAGCCAAAAACATTAAACTTTTCCCGTGCGAAAAACTCTACCAATTACCTCTTCAATTGGCGGATCAGTAACAGTCAAATCTATTACATCCAAGTCCGCCAAAATCTTCGCCACGCTCACCGTCAGCTCTTCCCTTTTCACCAAAAACCGCACCGATTGTCCCTCAATAGATTCTACCTCCCCGTAAGCAAAAGCACTATCTTTGGCCAGCGGCTTAGCTAATTTTACCTGAACTTCCCGATAAGGTGCAAACCTGTCGAGCAATCCGTCCAAACTGCCATCATAAACTAATTGCCCTTCATGGATTAACAAAACGCGCTTGCACAAAGCAGTAATGTCAGCCATGTAATGGCTCGTCAACAGCACCGTTGCTTGATAGCGCTCGTTATATTCTCGCAGAAATTGCCTGACGCTAAACTGTGCGTTTATATCCAAACCTAAAGTCGGTTCATCTAAAAATAATACCTCCGGCTGGTGCAGCAGGGCCGCCATCAATTCAGCTTTCATGCGTTCGCCTAAAGAAAGCTTTCGTACTGGCTGATTTAACTTGCCTTCTAGTGACAGCATCTCTGTTAATTCTCCGACTCGCAGCCGATAATCTGTATCGGGAATGCCGTAAACTGCGGCATTAATTCGCAGAGAGTCAAGCACAGGTAAATCCCAAATTAACTGCTGTTTCTGCCCCATCACTAAGGTGATTTTTTGCAGAAAATCTGCTTCGCGACGAAAAGGAGTACGATCGCACACTCTCACCGTACCCGCAGACGGATAAATCAAACCCGTCAGCATTTTCAGCGTAGTAGTTTTGCCCGCACCGTTAGCGCCGAGAAACCCCACGACTTCCCCCGGTTCAATACTGAAAGAAACGCCCTCAACTGCTTTGATATTGCGGTAAGTGCGACTAAAAAAGTGTCGCACTGTTCCTTTAAGCCCCGGTTCTTTAATCGCTACCGGATAAACTTTGCTCAAGTCTTCAACTAAGATAATTGGCATCGGCTCAAATTTTAACTTTTATTTTAATCTAGGGTATTTCCATCAGGCTTGTGCCAAGATGGAGTGATCGAGCTTTCTAGTAGGGTGCGCCAGCGATGGCTCGATCGCGAGTGAGAAAGTAACTGTGTTCTGGCGCACCCTACTAAACTGTAGAATATTGCACAATATCCATGCTCACATCGCACAAAGTTTACAACTATGGTACTCACCCCAGATAATTCAGGCATCTCTCGTTTGGTAGGAGACAATTCTCCTGAAAATATTACACTTGCACCAGGACAACTTGCTAGTTTTCCTGGGGGACTTTGGATGCTGGGGGGCAATGATACTGTCAGGGGCTCGTCAGATGCAGAACGGATTTTCGGCAACGATGGTAAAGACAGTCTGTTAGGCGGTGTCGGCAATGATTCTATTTACGCCGGCAAAGATGATGACGATGTTTTGGGAGAAACGGGCGACGATTTCTTGACAGGAGATAGAAATAGCGATTTCCTTGATGGGGGTGCGGGAAATGATTTCCTGCGCGGAGGACAAGGTGTTGATTTGTTAGTGGGCGGAGACGGTAATGATACTTTAATTGGCGACAGAGAGGTGGATATTTACCAAGGTGGTGGGGGGAGCGATGTATTTGTTTTTAGAGTCGATCAAGCGGGAAGCAGAGTAGTTGGAATTGAAGTTCCTGACGCGGTAGTTGTGGATTTTGATAAGTCTAGCGATTCGATTGGAATTAGTGTGGCATTTACCAGCAGCAATATCTCCTTGGAAGAGGTCACTTATAGCTTGAACGATCCGAGACTGCTGCTGATCAATCCTGCAACTATAGCGGGGGGAACAAGTTTGTTAGCCAAGGGTGGCATCTCGCAGCGAAGTCTCGATCCCGATGGCAACGGCCGTGTGGAAGCTACTAATATTAGATTCGGTTTTACTAATGCTTTGTTGGGTACTGTTTTGAATGTGACCCCAGCCGATTTAAACGGCCGTTTTATTAATGCTAATTCTTTGCTTTAATTCGTTGGTTATATATCTCTAGTAGGGTGCGCTAGGCGCACCTTACCCATTACCCATTATCTAACTCACCGTCAAAACGGCGCGATAGCGCACTTGATTTTCGCGGACTTTCTGAATTGCTTCATTCGCTTGTGCGATCGCAAAAACTTCGATAATCGGCTTAATCTCAAACTTTTCTGCAATTGCCAGCATTTCATTAATCATAGCGCGACCGCCGATGAGAGAACTCACAATTCGGCGTTGCTTCACCAGCAGCGAAAATAACGGAATGCTCAAAGGTGCGTCGGGAACTCCCACAAAAGCAAGCGCACCGTTAGAATCGAGAAAATCAATGTACGGAACCCAATCTAAAGCAGCAGGAACAGTGCTCAACAAAATATCTAATTTACTGCTGGGAGCTTGAGGAATTTCGCCTTTTCCTACTACAATAGCTTCGTCCGCCCCCATTTTATGTGCAAATTCTGCCTTATCTTGGGAAGTAGTAAAAACTGTAACTCGGTTTCCTAATTTTTTGGCAAATTGCACCGCCATGTGTCCCAAACCGCCGATGCCGAGAATGCCAATTTCTTGCCCGGAACTCATCCCCGCATTCCGCAAACCGGCGTAAACCGTAATTCCGCCGCACAACAGTGGCCCCGCTATTTTGGAATCGATGCCTTTGGGAATAGGAAAAGCAAAGCGGGAATCTACCATCAAATAATCGGCAAAACCGCCCGGGCCTGTAACAATTAATCCCTGGTTTTCATCGCAGAGATTTTCGTTACCGCGCAAGCAGTCGCGGCACTGCAAACAAGACGACCTTTGCCAGCCGACACCAACGCGATCGCCCACTTTTAAATGAGTCACTTGCGGCCCTATTTCTGCCACTTCTCCGATAACTTCGTGGCCCGGAACCAGAGGATATTTTGATTGACCCCAGTCATTGTCAATCATGTGCAAGTCAGAATGACAAATGCCACAGGCTAAAACTTTGATAATACATTCATGTACTTTTGGAGGGGCGACATCGAATTTGTATTCTTCAAGCAATCCGCCTGTTTTTGTAACTGCAAGTGCTTTGATTTGCATGGTGTATGTCCTGGTTTGTTTGCCATTATTATAGTGTTCGGGCGGCTTTCACAGTCTCTTTCTTTAGTTGTATATATTCAGGTGAACAGACCCCGATGACTGATGCGCGTTACTAATAATTTGTCTGGTACTTATGGCGCACCTTACCAATTACCAATTACCAATTACCAATTACCAATAAGTCTCACAACTTGCCCTTTTCCATTGCCCACTGCATCAAACCGGGAAACAACCGATAAGCTTCCGACGCTACAAAAGCAGGGCCGACGGTAACTTCTGCACGCTGATTTTTCACAGCATCCCAGATAGCTTTAGCAATATCTTCTGGCTGAGTTGCCCACTCAGATTTCAGCATTTTGCTCATTTGCTGGCGGCGCAATTCGACTGCGGGTTCGTCTCGATCGCGAAATTGAGCTCTTTCTAAAAAATCACTGTTAATCAGACCCGGATGCACGGCGCAAACGTGAATACCTTGAGGCGCTAATTCCAATCGCAAAGTTTCTGTTAAACCAGTTACTGCATATTTGCTGGCACAATAAGCAGTCATTTGAGGCAAAGGCATTTTGCCACCAATGGAACCAACATTGACTATTGTCCCTGTTTTTCGTTCCAAAAAATGTGGCAACATTTCTTGAATTGTGTTAACGCATCCCCAAAAATTGGTATTCATTAATTGCTGCCAGTCTTCGGAGGTAGTGTGTTCGATCGCCCCCGTGAGACAAATGCCAGCATTGTTAACTAAAACATCGATGTTGCCGCAGGCATCTAGGGCTTTTTGGACGATCGCTCGCACTTGGTGAATGTCGCCAACATCCCCCGGAATAGCTACAGCCCTAGTGCCTTCTCGCTGCACTTGAGCCGCTGCTGCTGCCAATCTCTCTGGCCCGCGTGCTACCATAACTACATCGTAACCTTTACTTGCAAATAAAATTGCTGTTGCTTTGCCGCTTCCTTGAGAAGCGCCTGTAATCAAAACTGTAGGAGCCATAGATAGTTATAAATTGTAATATCCATTCCGGCTGAACCGGAATGAGTGTTGACTGTTGACTGTTGACTGTTGACTGTTAACTGTTTGAATAATACCGATGCAACCGGAAACGAGATGATTCGGACTTGTTTGATGTTGAATTTTGTAGGGCGGGTTCGCAAACAATAATTGCCCGTAATATACAATTTCATAAACCAGCCCTGCCCCTACTATACATTAATATTTCTTGGATATGGGAATTTTTTAAGAATGGCGATCGTTTTTTTTTTAACGAACCACGAAGACGCGAAGGACACGAAGGAAGAGAGGAGAAGAGAAGGGAAGAGAAAGTCTTCAGAAAGTGTTCAGCATTATTTGACAACTCCCCAGCCCTAAAGGGACGGGGATTCATAAGACCACAATTTAAGTCTTACAGGTGCTGACAATTCACCTCTACCAACTCCACTTAGATCCAATCCAAGTATTGTTGCTACTTTACGACCAATATTTGCACACCCATTACAGTCTGCATTGATTAGCCATCCTTTCGCAGTCCGATATAATCCACGTTTAATTCTTGTTCCAGAAGCTTTCCACCCCTCGGGTTTTTCGCCGATTTTAGGCAGTTCATCGCCATCGAGAAAAGAAGTTTTTGATGTGTAGGATTCTTCGGTTTCGACGAATTTTATTCCGTACTGTTTGCACAGTTGAGCAATTCTCTCTTTTAACCTTCCCGTGGGAATCTGGACAAATTTTTGATTCGTCTTTGTACCGAGATTTATCGAATCTTTCTGATTTTTGTTCCAGCCAAAAACAACTGTGCCAATTTTGTTGGTTAGACAGTGGTTGACAACTTTACGAGCAGCTTTATTAACTGCATCCCGCATTGTTCTATTTCTGTTTTCGGTCAACCTTTTCAGTCTTTTCGACCAGAATACGTTATCTTTTCCAGACATCAAGGTTGCCACTCGTTTGTTGTAACCTTGGTTGATAGACTTGAGATGCTTTCCGTCTACGATGAATGAAGTTCCAATATTGCTAACGCAAGTTATCCAGTTATCCATACCATGATCGATCATCAACACAAAATTAATGTTCACATCGGATTGGACAGCTTCTTTTTGATACACCAATTCCAGATAAAAACAGCCGTTTCTAGGGAAAATTCTGTACTCTCGAATAGCCGAATGCTCTAAGTTGGATGGCATCGGCAGATAGAACGCATCTATTCCAAACCAAGCTTTGACTTTGCTGCCTAAAGGAAATCGTAACATTCCATCTTTTAATTTGACCGATCTACCCGTAAATGTAACTAGCGCTAATCCGCCTTGCCTGTATCCAGGAAGTCTTGGGTGTTGAGTTACCGTCCCTTCTTTGATTCCTGTTAGCAAGCCTAAATAGGATTTGAAAGATTCAGCAACGCTGGTCAATATTTGCTGTGCCGTATCTGAATAGAAAGCTTTGTAATGAATGTTCTGATTATCCGTTCCTAGAACTTTATGCAGCTTGGCTTTACTCGGTATCGTTCCTGTTTTGAAGAATAGTTGTCGGGCATAGTAAATTCCGCAATTCATTAACTTGGAGGCTTCGCTACATAAGAATTCTAGGACTGGTTTCAATTCTTTGTCTGGACTAATTAGATTTTGCTGGCATCCATACATTTTGTTTTCCTCCTTGGTTTACGGTAGCATATTCTGGCTGATTTAAGATTCAAATATGCTGACCCAAAACCAATCTAAGAAATCAAGAAGGCGGTTGAAACCGCAGCCCCGTTCCTCCCCATGTCTAAAGCCAGGGGCTTCCCGCTCGTTTTTCGGTGAAAATTGCTATATAAATTTTCCCAATGCCCAATGCCCAATGCCCAATGCCCAATGCCCAATGCCCAATGCCCAATGCCCAATGCCCAATGCCCAATGCCTAAAAAATGAATCTTCCGAAACAAGCACCTAATTGGTCGATCGCCCTAGTATTAATTATCGGCGTTTTAGCCGTCTCAACTTCCTCAATCTTGATTCGTCTGGCTAACTTTTCAGCAGGGGCGGGCGGTTTGGGTTTCAGTCTGGTGCTCGCGGCCTCTCGTCTGACTTTATCTGCTTTAATTCTGCTTCCGGCTTGGCGGAAAATTCAGTGGAAGGCCCTGCAACCGGGAGCTCGGCGCTATGCTGCGGCAGCCGGTTTGTGTCTCGCCCTGCACTTTGCCCTCTGGATTACCTCACTTTCTTATACTTCGATCGCCGCCTCGACAGCCCTTGTCACCACAAATCCTGTCTGGGTAGCGCTGTTGTCGCGCTTCTGGTTCGGGGAAAAACTCAGCAAAATGTCGATCGCTGGCATTACTATAGCCTTGACTGGGGGAATGGCGATCGCTCTGGGAAGTGCGGGCGCAGCCCATGCTGGCAGCAGCCAACTGCTTGGCGATTTCCTTGCTCTGGCTGGTTCCTGGGCTGTCAGCTTGTATTTGCTGCTGGGCCGGGAAGCTCAGCGGCGGGGACTGGGAATTGGTGGCTATATCGCGATCGCCTATACTGTTGCTGCGATCGTCCTGCTGCCTCTCCCCTTCGCCTTCGGCACTACTTATACTAATTACCCAGACATTGTATATTTTTATATTTTGTTAACGGCCGCTTTGCCTCAGTTAGTCGGCCACACCATTTTGAACTGGGCCGTAGTGCAGATTTCCCCAACTCTGGTAACTCTTGCCATCTTGTTTGAACCGGTTGGGGCGAGTTGGTTGGGTTATTTGCTGTTTGGGGAAGTGCCAGCGCCGGCGGTACTCGCAGGTGCTGCGGTGCTGCTGTTGGGGGTAGCAACCGCTACCGTCGGAGCAAAAAAAATTACTGTCAACAGTTAAGAGTTAACAGTTTTCGACATTGCCACTACAGTTGCCGTGAGTCAGAATAAAACAAATTAGGGCTTAAAAAACCCAATAACTCATCAGTGAAATATCGATTCAAAACTATCAAATGTCTGAGTAATGACTAATAATACTCGGCTGCCTTTAGGAGAATAAATTTATGCTGCCAGAACAACTACAGCGGATCATCGGCTACTTTATCGAAGAAGCCACAGAACAGATCCAAATTATCGAACAAGGCTTGCAAGATCTGCAAAATACCGTGCCAGTTCCCCAAAGAATACACCAGCTCATCCGAGCCTCGCACTCGATTAAGGGGGGAGCAGCTATGCTCGGATTTAGCAGCATTCAGCGCATTGCTCATCGTTTGGAGGATTATTTAAAGCTGCTGAGAGAATGTCCGATCGCCATTGATAGCAGGCTCCAATCGCTGTTAACCGAAGTTTTTGATATTTTAGCAGCCCTCGTGTCCAAGGTTTCTAAGGGTTTTGGGCTCAACCACGAAGACGCAAACCAAATGCTCTCCCTCGCCGAACCGGTTTTTGACGAACTCGACGCTTACCTGAGAGTACGAATTCCCACTCGCCTGACTGTGAGAGCTACTACGGACGAACATATTCACGTTTTCTCCGGTTACTGCACCTCCCTGAGCGAATTTTCCTCGGCTATTGCTTCGCGCGTCGGTTTGCTCGGAGGCACTATTACCCGCCACGAGCAGGATAGCCAGGGCATACGCCTTTGTATTGATATTTACCTACCGCCTTATACCAGGCTCGAAAACATCCGCCAAGCTGTCGAACTCTCCGGCGCTATTATCGGGAATGTTCAGACGCAGCGGGACTTTTCGCTGCTGGCGACTGCGGATTATCCGGTTTACCAAAGCGCGATCGAACCTCCCGCAATTTGCATCGGATGCCGCTACTATTACGGCAGAAGCGATGGCGGCTACCTGCTCAACTGCACGATCCATCCCCGCGGCCCGGAAACAGAAGATTGTCGTGATCGCGAACCGGAATAACCGCTGAAAACTCAGCCCTCGGAAGCATGATTTGCCTCCCGAAAAACTCTTCTGAAACCAATATTTTCCCGAAAACTTTTCACATTACCCCCTGCCAAATTCTTTTTGAGTTGCTAGATAACTAGATCTTTCTCTCTTAGACAACTAAATCGTTATTCCTTCTGAAAGCTCCCCTAACAACTGATACCGCAACTCGAATTAATTGCATCATGCTTGCAGGATGAGCGATCGCCCAGACATTGATTGTCAGACAAGTGATGGCCATAACTAGCAAGATATATGTCGGAGGCATTACTACCCCGATCGCGAACCAGGTAAAAACGTGAAATATCATTGCTGTAGCCCAAAGGCTGGCGACAACCACAGACGCCCAAATTTGCATTCGAGGTCGGTTTAGTCCTGTCAAAATCGCTGTCTGCAAAGTAGTCAGCAAGTTTGCCGGAACTAAAAAGGCACAGATAGCTATGCAGTAGGTATGAGAAAATTCAGTAACTGTATTGAAGTCGATCATCTGTCTAATTGTCGGGCCTGTTGGGTATACTTAAAGAGCTTAGCGTGACTTGACTTTCAGATCTTGTCACCCTTACCTTAACTTAATATTTCAGTAAGTAGGCCGCTCTGGAGACGCATTTCTCTCCCCCTTTTCCAGCAGGGCAAATTTTAACACAACTATTAAAAATTTGGCAAATTATTAAACATACTTGAAGAATGGCAACAATTGCTATGATAATTAACATCGGGAAGCGATAGTATATAGGAGCCAAGTCGGTAAAATTTATAGAAAGCTGAGGCTGGTCTCACAGCAACAAATACTGCAGGCTGATTTTCGACTAAATCTTTTTTGATTCGCTGATTCTCGGATGATTGATTCTCAGTGTCCGTCCAGGGATCGATCCGTTATGCGATCGAACAATATGAGATTATTATGGAAAAGCCAATGTGCTCTCAAATTTCAAATCATTAGAACCCTCTCGACATTTTACAGCGGAAGACAAAAAAATGGATCTACAAATCAGAATTCCCGCACTCGAAGAAGTTGACTTGACAAACTGCGACAGAGAACCCATTCACATATCGGGGCACATTCAGCCACACGGGGTGCTACTTGTTGTACGAGAACCTGAACTAGAAATACTGCAAGTCAGCGAAAATACGCAAGATTTGTTAGGAGTAGAGCCGGAAAGTGCGATCGGTCGAAATTTGAGCTTATTCTTCAATCGAGTTCAACTAAAAAAACTCAAGCTTTGTTTGTGTAATGAAAACTTAAAAACCGTTAATCCCATTAAACTCTCTGTCATAAACAAAGGTAAATATTTAGAATTTGACTGCATCCTCCACCGAGTAGAAGAAGTATTGATGGTCGAGTTGGAATTGGCCACCAGCCCAGAAAATCTTTCTGTTTTTAGTTTTTATCATTCAGTGAGAGCTACTATCAGCAAAATTCAAAGCGCCAAAAATCTCAAGGAATTATCTCAAATAACTGTAGAAGAAGTCAGAAAAATATCTGGTTTTGATAGAGTTATGGTCTATCAATTTGACCACGAAGGCAACGGCGCTGTAATCGCTGAAGACAAAGCAGAAATGCTGAGTCCTTTCTTAGGATTAAACTACCCTAGTTCAGATATTCCAAAACAAGCCCGACAACTGTATGCGTTAAATTGGCTGAGGTTAATCCCAGATATTAATTATCAACCAGTCCCCCTTGTTTCAGGAAATAATGCTGTCACGACCCAGCCGCGAGACCTGAGTTTCAGCGTATTGAGAAGCGTTTCTCCCATTCACATAGAATACCTGCAAAATATGGGCGTTGCAGCTTCGATGTCAATCTCGTTAATCAAAGACAAAAAACTGTGGGGATTGATTGCTTGCCACAACTATACACCAAAACACCTCAACTATGAATTGCGCGCAGCCTGCGAATTTATCGGGCAAGTAATGTCCTTAGAACTGCAATCAAAAGAAGGAAACGAAGACTACGACTACAAACTACACTTAAAATCCATTCAAACCAAGATTTTTGAAGACATATCCACCTCCGAAAACTTGTCACAAGTGTTAGTAAAATGTCAGCATAATTTGCTAGAAGCAGTCAACGCCCAGGGAGCCGCAATAGTATTTGGAGAGAATTGCTATCAAGTAGGGCAAACACCTCAAGGAGAAGCGCTCAAATACTTAACTAATTGGGTGCAAAATAACCTCAAAAAAGAAATTTTTTATACAGACTCGCTGACCAAATGCTATCCAGAAGCTGAGGAATTTAAAGACACGGCCAGCGGGTGTTTGGCTATAGCAATATCGCCGACACAGAAAATATACGTTTTGTGGTTTCGCCCGGAAGTAATTAAGACCGTAAATTGGGCAGGAAACCCCAACAAACCAGTTGAAACCGATGAAGAGGGCAACCCTCGACTGTCTCCTCGAAAATCCTTCGAGCTGTGGAAAGAAAATGTGAGGTACAAATCGTTGCCTTGGAAACAATGCGAAATAGACGCTGCATTGGAACTGAAAAAAGCAATGATTAATATAGTGCTGTGTCAAGTCGATAAACTCGAAAAATTAAATACAGCACTAGAAGCCTCAGTCGCCAGAGAACGGGAAAAAACTGCTAATTTGAAAACAGCAATGTCCGAGCTTAAGCGGGCGCAAACTCAATTGGTGCAAAGCGAAAGAATGTCAAGTTTGGGACAGTTGGTGGCGGCAGTAGCTTATGAAGTCACTAACCCGATTAACTTCATCTACGGCAATCTTAGCTATGCTAATGAATACAGTCACAAAATGATCGATTTATTGCAGCTTTACGCTCAGCAATATCCATCGCCTTCGCCAGAAATTCAAGCACAAATAGAAATAGCAGAATTAGAGTTCATAGTTGAAGACTTACCGAAGTTGCTGGGTTCAATGAAAGTAGGAGCTAACCGCATCCGCGAGATAGTTCAGTCGCTGCGAAATTTCTCTAGAATTGATGAAGCAGAAATTAAACCAGTTGACATTCACGACGGATTGGATAGCGCTTTGTTGATTTTGAGCAACCGACTCAAACCGAAGCCCGATCGCCCCGCAATTCATCTCATCAAAGAATATGGCTCTCTGCCTTTGGTTGAGTGTTACGCAGTTCAAATCAACCAAGTATTTATGAATGTACTTGCCAATGCAATTGATGCTCTCGAAGATGCCTTTGTCAACAATAATTTATCGTCGCACGGCGGGGACAAAGAAGAGCCAGTTAAGTACGGACAAATTCGGATTGTGACTGAACTTTGTCCGGGAAAAAAAGCCGTAGCAGTTCGGATCAAGGACAACGGTTGGGGCATGACCCAAACTGTTCACCAGAAAATTTTTGAGCCGTTTTTTACCACAAAACAGGTGGGCAAAGGTGCGGGGATAGGTTTGGCAATTAGCCACGAAATTGTGGTAGAACAACACGGTGGCAAATTGACTTGCATTTCTGCCCCCGCAGAGGGAACCGAGTTGATTATTGAGATTCCCTTGAGCCAAACTCATCCGACACCCCTTGTCAAGTGAAAAAAAGTCCGCGCTAGCGAAGCTATCCCCAAGGCTAGGAAATCGCCCCAATTCAAAAATCGAAAATTCGATTAAAATACAAAAGCAGCTAAGTAGATTTGAGCCAATTCAGAGGAAGCTAGTATGACTGAAAAAAAAACCGCCCAATGGGATGCCGGCCGGTTTCTCAAAACCTTGGCTTATTTCGGCGTCATTCCCTTCATTGGCAGCATTAGCTGGCTGCAACAACTCTTTGGAAGCAGCAGCAACAGTAAAAAAGACCAACCCAAACTGATACTGGTAGCCGGTGGCACCGGCGGCGTCGGGAAGCGAGTTGTCAAGCGGCTGCAACAGCGGGGATATAGAGTGCGAGCCCTCGTCAGAGATGCTAAAAGAGCAACAGAAATTCTCGGCAAAAATGTCGAGTTAGTCGAAGGAGATATCACTCTCCCAGAAACCCTAACACCGCTAGTAACCGAGGGCATAGAAGCAGTTATCTGCTGTACTGGCACCAAAGTTCAACCGATAGAAGGAGACACCCCAACGCGGGAAAAATATTATCAAGGCATCAAATTTTATATGCCGGAAGTTGTGGATGTTCCCGAAATAGTCGAATACAAAGGCCTCAATAATTTAGTGCAAGCTGTTCGCCGCCAGCTAATTCAAGCAGGCGAAAAAACAATTTTTGACTTCACAAAACCCAGCCAAGATTTAAAAGAAACTTGGGGGGCGCTCGACGACATTGTGATGGGCGGCACCAGCGAAAGTTCGATTCGGCTGACAGACAATACTGCTTTATTCACAGGCAATGTTTCTACTGCCAACTCGGGCGGCTTTGCTTCGGTGCGTACCCGCAACTTTGATACTCCGCTCAATCTCGCAGGATGTAGCGGCCTCCAACTACGTGTCAAAGGAGACGGGAAGCGCTACAAATTGATTGTTCGCAGCGAAGCTAAATGGGATGGAATTGGCTATTGCTATTCGTTTGATACTGTTTACAATATCTGGATTACTGTCACTGTTCCCTTTGATGAGTTAATCCCTGTATTTCGCGCCAAAACAGTCAAAGATGGCTCTAAATTTGATGCCAGCAGTATTTTTTCTTTTCAGTTAATGTTGAGCAAGTTTGAATATGATGGCGCGCTCAACCCGAAATTTACACCGGGTATTTTTCAACTGGAGTTAGAATCTATTAAAGCTGATGGGGGACAGACTTTGCCACGATTTGTGATGGTGAGTTCGGCAGGAGTTACCCGCCCTGGCCGCCCGGGAATTAACTTGGAAGAAGAACCGCCGGCTGTCAGGATGAATGATATGTTGGGGGGGATTTTGACTTGGAAGTTGAAAGGGGAAGATTGCGTGCGATCGAGCGGCATACCTTATACTGTGGTCAGACCATGCGCTTTGACTGAAGAACCGGGAGGCAAAGCTTTAATATTTGAGCAAGGAGACAATATTAGGGGCAAAGTCAGTCGGGAAGATATTGCAGAATTGTGCGTGCAAGCCTTGGAACAGCCTCAAGCTTGCAATGTTACTTTTGAGGTGAAAGAGGGGGAAAATGGCAGTTCTCCCGGAGACTGGCAGGCTTTGTTTTCTGGAGTTAAATAACAATTGTTTGTAGGGGCTGATTAGTTTGTTACCTCTTGATTACTCGGCGGTTGAAACCGCGTCTACACAAACGAAGTCTGCCTCTGCAGACTAAGAAATAACTGGTTCCTAGGCTCAGCCTGGGAACCAGTTATAACCAATAACTAATAACTAATAACTAATAATTAATTTATGTCTGTTACTTTTTCCCGACGCTACTTGACGCCTTATTTGTTTTTGCTTCCGGCTTTATTTATTTTGAGTTTGACTGTTTTGTGGCCGGCAGTGCAAGCTTTTTATTTGAGTTTTACCAACTACGAATATGATTTGACTCAAATGCCGCAGTGGGTGGGTTTAAAGAATTTTGAGAGGTTGTGGGGCGATCGAGTATTTTGGCAAACTTTGACGAATACGCTGCTGTATCTCACCTGCGTTGTGCCTGTATTGGTTGTTCTACCGTTGGGAATGGCGATTTTGTGCAACCAAAAACTTAAGGGGATGAACTGGTTTCGTGCAGCATACTATACGCCGGCGGTGATTTCAATGGTTGTCGCTGGGATTGCTTGGAAGTGGCTGTTTGCTGAGACTGGACTGCTAAATCAGTTGGGGGAATTGTTGGGTTTACCTCCTGTTTCTTGGCTGGCTAATCCGAAGTTAGCAATCTTTAGCGTGATGGCCGTTACTATCTGGAAAGGATTGGGTTATTACATGGTAATTTATTTGGCAGGGCTGCAAGCTATTCCGGCAGAACTTTATGAGGCGGCTGCTATTGATGGTTCTGATGGTTTGGGAAAGCACTGGGATATTACTGTGCCGCTGATGAAGCCTTATTTAGTTTTAGTTGCGGTAATTTCGGCGATTTCTGCTACTAAGGTTTTTGAAGAAGTTTATATTATGACTCAGGGCGGGCCTCGCAATAGTTCTAAGACGGTTGTTTATTATCTTTACGAACGGGCTTTTAAGGATTTGGAAATTGGCTATGCTTGTACGATCGGGCTGGTTTTGTTTTTGCTAATTTTGGGTTTGTCGATTTTGCAAGTTAGCCTTGAGGGTTTGACTCGCAATGATTAAGATTTATGACTGATTAGGAGTGACGCACTCCGGGCTTCATAAACTCGGTTTCTCGTTCTCACTCCTGTTGATACCAGGACTTTGTTACATTCAGAAACCGGGTTTATTCGTCTAATTTCTACTCATTTGAGACTGGAATCTCGAAGTAATGCGATCGCTCACGGCTTTGGGCAGGTTTTATTGGTGAAATCACAGGTATAAATATAAGGTTTTTGCCAGTTCAGAGGAATTTCTAATAAATCCCTGGTTCCGGTCATTCCCTGTCCCAGAAATAGCAGCACAGCGATCGAGTTCAAGATGACATGGATAGTGCGCCAGCGATTTGAGCGGTCTTTGTAAATGTCTTCAATGATGGCAAGGGAAAAAACCATAATTAGCGCAGCGGCGATGCCAATGTAGTAGTGAGACCAATACCATTCATTGGTTCGCCGATAAACGCCATCTTGAGTGCCAAGAATCACCAAACCAGTACCTGTTAGGGTCGCAAATATGCCGCGCCATAAAGCGGGTGTCGCTCGATATAGCATGACCAAAGAGGCGACAGTTGCAACAAACATCAGCACAATGAAAATGACCTGAAACGAGTTTTTGCTCCAAACATCCTTGCTCAAAATATGCTCAAAAATCGGGTAGGCTAGACCCAACAAAGTCACTCCTACCACAGAGCCTGACAGAATTCGACCTGCTTTGACGTGTTCTGAACCGACTACAGGTGGAATTTTGCTCTTATCCCCGGATGCAATTTGCTTCCGACGCTGCATAGTTTGCCACGCCATATTGAGAACAACACCAAGCATAGGAAAAACAATCGCTACAGCTAAAATAGGATGCAGCAAAGCCAGAAAATCTTTAAATTCCATACAGCACCTTTTTGTTGAGGAGGGTTGGCTTCATCAACCCGGTTTTTGCGATACATAATATCATATCCTGCCATCTAACCACAGTAAGTTTGTAGTCAGGACTAATAGTAATTGTTCATCGGCATAGATAAAACTGAAGTCCTGACTACCAACACGCTTTATGAAGGATAAGTCAGCGAATATTTTGTTCGCTCATAAAATATAGCAGTTGCCAATTGTGTGAGGTATAGCTTTTAAAATTACGCAATAACGCAATTACAATTACCTTTTTGTACCCCATACAAATGAAAAATGCTGGAGGTTACGTCCGTGGCGGTTAAGGACTAATTTTCTGCATCACTTTCAGCTTAGCGGAACAGTTCTTTGTTATTGAGAATAGCAGGCCAATTTTTGTTAGCTGAAGCAATGTGACCAGGGATATCCCCCATCCACTGTGCTTGTACTGTTTTATCGTAGTTGAGATAAAGCTTCCCATTAACGATTTTCCAGGCGTCAGGCTGAGTGACAACAAGATGCCCTTCACTGGTACCCTGGGCGCAATATCCACCGTATTGAGGAGCATACTTTTCAGGATTGTTGGCAAACATATCACGGTTTGCTGCACTAGCAAATATCCAAGTTGTTCCAGCCCAATTATGTTTAAATTGGCTAACTCCCATAACTAATTTGCTTTGGGTGAAATAGGCTACGACATCCTGACCATCAAGAGCCACACTTTTTTCGTTGTAGAATTGAGGATGAACACTTGCTGTGCTGCTTTTACCAGCGCAAGGATTGGCTTTACCAGCGCAAGGATTGGCTTTACCAGCACAAGGATTGGCTTTACCAGCGCAAGGATTTTCTTTACTCGCACAAGGATTTTCTTTACTCGCACAAGGATTGGCTTTACCAGCACAAGGGTTGGATTGTGCAACCTTGGATGAAACGGTTGTAGAGTTTAAGTTTGTGGCAGCCTTGGAATTGGCGTAGCTAAAATTAGTTGTTACCAAACCGATAATGGTGGCAATGGCGATCGTGGTAATGTATTTTACTTTCATGTGTCTAATTTCCCGATAAATTGTTAGTAACTCCATGCCAGATGTTTGCTTATGAGTTTTTCGTCTCTGGCAATTGTGCTGACATTTGGTTGCCCTCAAGACTTGAGGTTATTTGCATTAACGCTCAATAAAATGAGTGCTAGATGAGGAAGAGATGGATGGGAGATAAAACTCTGAATACTTTATACGTCCCTTGATTCAGCAAAAATTCATCTGGAAATTAGGAACGCATCATCTAGTTACCCCGAATGTCTTATAGAGTAGAGAGTAACCCTGACTATCCTTGAGAGTCCTTGATGCACTGTCGGCTTAGCAACCGGGTTTCTTGCTAGATATCTGGTTTCTCAACCCAAGATTGCTGATGAGAAACTTAGTAGTGCAGTAATTTAACCGCGAGTTGAAAAATTATGACAGGAAAAGACTGGTTAGTGACTGATGATGGACAGTGCAATACTTTTGAGCCTACAAGTCAAATTGAAGATTTGACTCATCCCTACCGACTTTACCGCTTTTTAACTGACTTGGAAGATGTATTAGAGCAAATTAGTGATGATTATTTACGACTCCAGGCAATTTGTCCCCTTGTCCGCAGGTTGTTAGATAGTTCTTCCTGGTTTCAAATTGCTCTACTTGAGCCTGACTCTGAGACAGGCTGGGCAGTACAAACACTGTATGATGAACCATTTTTTCCTCTGACGGTGCAGTTGGTGGCTTGGGCTCCGGGTGCTGTTTCTCCGATTCATAATCATGCCAGTTGGGGACTGGTGGCGCTACTTGATGGACAGGAGAAAAATACTTTTTGGCAGCGATCGCCAACTCGCAAGTTTCCCGATAAAATCACAACAGTGGGCGATATTTTGCTTGCGCCTGGTGACGTTTTGTGCTTAATGCCCGATGCGATTCATCATGTGGAAGCACTGGGAGATCAACCAACCATTAGTTTTAATCTTTATGGTGTAACAGATTACGATCGACGATTTGAGTTTAACCAGATTCAAGGCACAGCAGAAAACTTTTAAGATAGCAGCCTGATGAAATAAAATATCAACAAATCTCAAATATAGCGGGCGATGATCGCGGCTGCACCAACTTTCGTCGGTTCCACGCGATACTAATTTTATCTAGTTAAATTGGAAATAATTTTACTCCTTAATTCTCCTCACTACCTGACGATAAAATGAAGCTAAATCGCCAAGTTAGAGCCGCTATCAACTATCTCACGGGCAAGCGAATTTCCACCTCTTCGCTTCAGTTTCGCCTGACGCTGGAATTGCTGGTACTCTCGATTTTAGCACTGAGCAGTGTGGCATTTTGGGCCGGCTGGCAAAGGTCGCAAAATCTAGTCGGTGCTCATAAAAAAACCCTGGAATACATTGGAATACGCTTTCCCGAACAGGTTGAGCTTTATAGTGAAATGGGTTCACTAGAAATTGGCTTAACCCGAAGTGTGCATAAAGCTTCCACAGGAGGAATCATGGTATGGGTGAAGCGAAATGATGGGATGCTTTTGGTAAATTCACCTGATATGGATCTGCAATCTTCTAAGATTACGAAGATGATATCGTTGACGGAAGTACCTGCTGAGCCGACTTTTGTTCAGGTGGGCGATCGCTACTTGGTGATCTCTAGCAGAACTCTGAGGATAAAAAATGAGTTACTGGGTACGGTATATTTCTCTCAAGATATCACTGATGAGCAACGTCAATTAAATGATGGGATTCGCAGTCTAATTGTTGTCAGTATTGTGGTAATCTTAGTGTTAATGTTGGCGATCGCCAGTCGCATTCGTCATGCTCTCCATCCTTTGGAACATATGAGTCAGGTAGCTAGCACTTTGTCTGCTGATAATTTGCAGGCGGCCAAACTCCAACTGCATCAGGCTCCTGATGAGATTTTAGGACTAGCGCAAACCTTTAATGAGATGTTGTTTCGATTGTCGGGTTCTTGGGAGCAACAACGCCAATTTGTCGGTAATGTTTCCCACGAATTACGCACTCCTCTGACGGTTGTAGTAGGTTATTTACAAAGTTTGCTGCGTCGCAGCACTAACTTAAGTGACTATCAGCAACAAGCACTGGAAACAGCAGTTGGGGAAACTGAACGCACGATTCGGATGTTAGAAGATTTGCTTGATTTGGCAAGGGCTGATAGTGGCAACTTGCACTTTCGTTTGAATCCGGTGATCTTGAATACTCTGGTGGCTGAGGTGGCCCAGATGAGTCAAAAAGTTAGCAATCGAAAAATTATTTTGGTGTCAACGGATCAGGATGTTGTAGCCTGTGCGGATCAGGATCGTTTACAACAGGTGTTAATTAACTTAGTTGATAATGCAATCAAGTATTCTGCTCCCGAACAACCAGTTGAGTTAGTATTAGAAAAGAGGGAACACCAGGTGATGATTCATGTGAGCGATCGCGGAATTGGTATTTCTCTCCCCCATCAAAACCGGATTTTTGAGCGGTTTTACCGGGTGGATGAGTCAATGACGCGCTCTAGAGACGGTACAGGGTTGGGATTGGCGATCGCCAAAAGCCTGATCGAAGGCATGGAAGGACGTATTACGCTCCGATCTAAACCGGGAGAAGGTAGTATTTTTACTATCACCTTACCTGTCTGGAATCCGCAGCTATGAGCGATCGCATTCTCCTTGTTGAAGATGACCCTAAACTGGCAAAGTTCATCGAATCTGAACTTAGTCTTGAAGGATATCACGTCACTGTCGCCCCAAACGGATTGGATGGATTAACGATCGCTCGTGATACTCAACCGGATTTATTAATTTTAGATTGGATGCTTCCCGGTATCTCTGGATTAGACATCTGTTTAAGGTTGCGATCGACTGGTATTCAAGTACCAATAATTATGTTGACAGCAAAAGATGAAGTACCCGATCGCGTGACTGGATTAAATGCTGGGGCCGATGATTATGTTACTAAGCCTTTCAGTATGGAAGAACTCATCGCGAGAGTCAAAGCCCGTCTGCGCCGAACTCAAGCAAATGACCCGGATAATTTACAATTTGAAGACCTAGTATTGAACGGTTTAACCCGTGAAGTTTATCGAAGTAGTCAACTAATTGAACTCACTGCCAAAGAGTTTGATTTGTTAGAATTTATGCTGCAACATCCCCGTCAAGTCATTACCCGCGACCGGATTTTAGAAAAAGTTTGGGGTTACGATTTTATGGGCGAGTCAAACATTATTGAAGTGTATATTCGTGCGTTACGGATTAAGTTAGAAGCAAGTAACTCAAAACGCCTGCTGCATACGGTTAGGGGAGTTGGATACGTGTTGCGAGAGCAAAAGTGAGGAGGGGCGGATTTACAAATACTTGGAAGATTACAGCATATTCCATGTATATGCGGTACACACAATCTTGTCGTAAGTAAGGTGCGTCGCCACCAGTCAATCTGCAAGTTCCATTAAACATGAGCAGCGACGCACCCTACATAAAAATGTACCAACAATTAAGGCGGATACTGTACTTCATGAACCACCGAATATGCTGTAAGTATGGATACTGGTGAACCCGCTCCTATTATAGTACCTATTTTTTTGTACCAAATAGACCTAGAAATCCGGTCGTTCCTGATAATCTTCCGCAGAACTAGGATCTAATTCCCACCGACTTTCATCTCGATGTTCAAGCATATCTGTTGTGTGCAAAATAGCCCCATCCGCCATCTCTATGCCCGCAGCGGCTCCGAGTTCGTCAACCATATCCAGGTCGGGAGTAGGCGCGGTTCCGCCCACAGATTGCTCGCCCGTGGCACTTTCTTGTTCCGCAGCCGGATCGCCATCCTCGCCGCCGATTTGGGCACTGGTGGAAGAGTATTCCGAACTGCTGTCCTGCAGGGTTGTTATGTCGTCTTGGCTCAATCCCGATTGATCGATGACGCCGGTACCGTAAGATTCGGTAATTTCTTGAGGCAATTCGCCCACATTATCGCGTTCTGTTGTTGTTTTTGCGTTGTCTTTTTTTTGCTGTACCACGATACTTGATCCTGTTGGTTTTTGAACTTAATTAAATTTAAAATGTCGGAATTTGGCTTGACCTGAATTGTTTTTATTAATCGCTATTGGCTATGATTAAGTAGTATGATAATTGCTATTTAAGCTTTTAGCTTCTCTCCCAGGAAATATATTGCTTCCGATCGGCTATTTCATTGGGAATACAAAAAGCGATCGCCCTTTTGCAACGGGCGATCACTTTTTAATGGGGATGTTAATTCTATTCGGGAAAATCAGGAATTATCCATTTGGGGGGTTCCGTCCGTTTCCTTCTCACCGCTTCCTCTGCTATTTCTAGCATTTTATCCAGAGAAGTATTTTCAATAAAGTTGGACGTTGCTTCTGCGTATTCCCGCTTCGGGCACTTGTCGCCCAGAACGCAGCCATTGACGCAAGCTACAGCACAATCGACAGTGTTCTCCACCATAACTTTTTTCCTTTCACGGTTCCAACAACTAATAGGCAGGCACTCAGGGTGAATTTGTCAAGAGACTGCTCTATATCTTTATTTTACTTCACAAATTGTCATCAAAGGTTGATCGCCAGGGCAAAACTGTTATAAAATCAAAGCAACCTACCTAATCTGCCGATCGTGAACAATTTTCTGCGGCGCTTAAAACTTTTACCTTGGCGAGAAATGCTGCAAATTGCCGCCCTCGTCAACTCAATCGTGATTGGACTGGAGCTATTTTTAGCCTGGGGTTTCACGCAATCGCGGCCAATCCGCAACGGGGTGACGCTTCTTTACGGCTCCTCCCTCGGAACATTGATACCTTTCGCTGCTGCTGTGGGAATGGGAGCTTTAGCAGTGTACTTTTTAGAGTATTGGCAACAACAATTTTTGCTCAACCGAATTAGTTTGTGGGTTTTAGTTTTGTGCGTGCTCTTGGGTTTGGTGTTAAAGTCATTCCTACCCATACCTGGTTTATTAGCAAGTTTATCGGAAGCTGCACTCATCGGAGTTACGGTGGGAGTTTTTTGGAAGGGCCGGCCTTATTGGCGATAGTCATGCCATTTTAGATTTTAGATTTTAGATTTTAGATTTTAGATTTTAGATTTTAGATTTTAGATTTTAGATTTTAGATTTTAGATTTTAG
>NZ_JAUBTR010000056.1:0-5066 GCF_036705045.1 Microcoleus sp. BR0-C5 | reverse complement strand
ATTGGCTATGACTTATGAATATTCGGGTTTGGGGGTTGTCTATAGTTACATTTTTTTTGTAAATATAGTATAAGGTGCCAATAGCGGACACTAGCCAGATAAATTGTGCGCTATTGGCACCTTACAGAATATAAATTGTGCAGAATTACCGATCGACTAAAAACACAATTCTCAATTCCCCAATTTCATCGCATTTCAGGAACTCTCACAGTCTCTGTAGGAGGCATCATGGCTTCTTTAGCATTCAACTTTTGATTCAACTCCCGAATCCGGCGCGACAGCAAGCGAATAATATTCACCGCAATTCCCGGCGTTTCATCAATCGCATCATAAAGCTGCATTTGAGTCAGCATCAAACACTCGGATTGTTCAAGAGTAGAAATAGAAGCCGATCGAGGTTCCGCATCAAACAGCGACATTTCCCCGAAACAAGCCCCCGCTTTCAACTGTGCCAAATCCCGATCCCCTATATGCACGCGCACCGTTCCCGATACCAAAATATAGAGAGAGCGACCTTCTTGTCCTTCCGTAAAAATCCTGTGCTTGGAAGGAAACGAAAGTTCATCCATTACCGATGCTAGACGCACGAGAAAATCATCCCGCAGTTCCTTAAAAATCGGAACCTCCCTCACAAACAATAGGCGTTCAACGCTTGTTAACATAATGAGATGCAGTGATTAATTTAAACTTAAACAAAGGAAGAGGAATTGGGCATTGGGCATTGGGCATTGGGCATAGTTTCTTTTTGTTCCCTCTTCCCTCTTCCTTCTTCCTTCTTCCTTCTTCCTTCTTCCTTCTTTACCTTTTTCCCCCAGCACCCAACTCTGCCATCATCTCTTCAACTTGAGCGGATACCAAATTATCGGGGTCATTTTGCAGCCTGGGCAACAATTCGACCAAAGCCCGCGGCGAGGCTATTTTCAAATAGGCTAACACTGCTTCGCGGACAAAACCCGTCGGGTGCTGCAGACAGACAAGAGTTTGTTGAGCCGTAAGACTCCAGCGCGCTTGTCTCGCCAAGTGAAAGCAGCAGGCCAATGCCCAATCGGAAAGGAAGTGGCGCAATTCTAGCAAGCGGCGCAAACGATCGCTAGGGGCTAGAGGTTTGTAAACCATCAATTCCGAGAGGTTGCTCAATTTTTCTCTTTCTGAGTGTTGGTCTAACAAATTGATGAGCGATCGCTTCCTAGCTATATCCACAGTATTATCCAGAATTTCCAATCCCCTCGCAACCAAAGAAGGTTGACCAGAAGCGATGTTGAAAGCAGCGGCTTGTACCGTGTCCAGCGGATAAAGAAACTTCATCAGCAAAAAACACCGCTCCCTAGCATCAGCTTCCAACCCAGCCAGAGCCCGCTGCAACAATTGAGCCGTATCGTTCCCAGGTGCCCCGGTGCTGTTGGCTTCCCGATCCGAGAAATTGCCGTAGCTTGTTACCCCAGACAAATCTACCAGACCTGCATAAATTTGACCGATAAACATTAACTCCTGTTCGATAAGAGTTTCCAAGCCGCTACGGCCGATGCGGTCTAGAACCCCTTCTATCCCCGCTTCCGAAGGCATTTTCAACAGGATGCGGAGGATATTGCGCCTCGTCGTTCCCCAAGCCGTCATCAAATTGCTCACCAAAATGTCGATCGCCTCATTTGTCCCAATTTGACCCAGAGCCGTCCAAGCTTGCAACCTGACCAAATCCGACTTGTGGATATCCTCAGCCAAATAAACGAGCAAAGGAATGGCATCGTTGTGAAGTTTGACTATAGCCTGCAAAGCCGCTTCCCTAGTCGATTTGTAACCAAGTCCGCGCAGCAGCGAAGGATAATATTCTTCCGAATGAGTAGACGAAATCACGTCTAACAGAGCGCAGCGCACTCGCAGAGATTCATCTTGCAACAGATTGGGGATATGCAGCCGCAGTCCTTGCAAATAATCAGCTTCTCCCAGAGCCCGCGTCCCCATAACACGTTCCCGCTCTTGCTTGTGTGTCAGCATTTGCCGCAGCGTATTAGTAGCCTCTGCCTTTTGCAGGCGATCGCCCCTTCTCATAATTAAAGCAGCCGCCGTACCCCGCACCACCGGATCGACCGTCGGCTGCAAGTAAGGCCGCAAACTCTCAATATTCGGTTCAGCTTCCGTCAGCCAAATGTAGCGCAAAGCCAAGGCCAGAACCTCCGGCGGCAAGGATTGCTGCGAAAGTGCGCGGACAGATTCTAAATATGCGGGGTTCGGGTGTTGCAGCATCGTTTCCAAGCTCTGGCGCTGCAAACCAGGGGACAGCGAATCGAGGAGGGGAGCCAGAACTTCTCCGACATTTTTGGGGTCAATTTGCGTCAGGAGTTCTATGCAAGAGCGCTTTTCATCTTCACCCCCCGGCTTTTGTAGAGTTTCCACCACTGCGCGCTTGAGAGCTTTGAGGTCAACATCTGTGACGCCCAAGCGCCCCCGCTCCGCACTTTTGACCAACAAACCCACGTATTGAGAGCGGATCAACCATACGACAAACACCCACAACAGTGCCAATATGACGATCGCGCCAATAAATATTAAGCTTTGCTGGTCGTGAAATATCTCTTCATCTTGCTGGGGGAGTATCTTGCCTGTCACCCAAAGCATAATTAGGATACCTACTCCTGTAGCTCCGCAGGACAAAGGTTCGCCCACACCGTTGACCAAAGTTTGAATTCCCGATCGAATATTGTCGGGAATCGGTTGAAATAAAACCGGGCTAACGGTTTCCAACAGCGTGTAGTGCAGCAGTTCGTCTAAAAATCTCAGCAATATCAGCCCGATAAACACAGATACTAGCTGGCCCAGAGATGCTCCTATGGTCAGCACCCCGAGTATAGCGATGCCCGCCGGCAAAATCATCGCCGTCACGAATACACCGATTCTTTCAACCAACCGGCTCGAAGCGAACCACTGAGTCGCCACTTGAAACAGGCCTTGTATGCCTTCATAAATGCCCAGGAAGCTAGCAATCCAGCTAGCTCCGTCCCCCGGGTTTTGGTATTCTAGCTGGCTGTAGAATTGGAAATCTACCAGCACGTAGACGACTTCTGCGAGGATGAAGAAACTGACTAGAGGTACGGCGTATTTTTGGAGGGGGCCTGTAACTTTGCGGGCGGTAAATTCTTCTTGGTCGTCGTCTTCGTCGTCATCCGTCCAGTGAGCCGTTTCCGGGAATGCTTGGCTGTATTTTTCCGTGAGGTAGTAGAGCAACACCGAGCCTGTCGCCACCATCAACCCCGATATGAGGGTAACGTTTTTGAGTCCGACTACGTACAGTAAAACAGGCAGAGAAAATCCGCTGACTACTCCAGCTACTAGATAGCCACTACTGACTAGCGGATAGGTGCGCTTGATTTCTCTAATATTAAACAGTTGGTTGGAAGTGATAGAAGTATTAAGGTCGTTGAGGACATAGCAAGCTTCCACCCACAGCCACATCAAAAAAATAGTAATAAAAGCGATGCTGATGCCAGCTATCTTAGTATTTTCGTAGCCAATTCCGAATCGAAACAAAAATAGCGGTACCGACATCATGCCCAGAACCACTACGACGGTGCGCCTCAGCGGCAGGATTTTTTGCAGCCACGAGTACACAAATCCCAAGCCAGAACCGATAAACGCGCTGGCTATGTAGATATAGGGCATTTTGTCGGCACCGTACTCGTCTAAAAACAGACCTACTGTGCTGAGTTCCAGCCAGATCAGCCCGACGGAGGTTAGAGTGTAGACGAGGAACATCAGTAAGGTTCGCTCTACTTCTTCCGATCGCAGGTTGAGCGATCGTAGCACTCCTTGTCTTACTCCCGCCGAACCGCTGATTTGAAAATTTTCCATGCAGCGTTGATTTCCCTGTGTGGTAGCTTATTCCTGACTAACTTCCGAAGTCATCAGCTATCAGTCACCAGTTTATGACTGATGACTGCTTACTAATGACTATCTATTTATACTTTCTTTGGCGACAGCAGCATCATCATACTGCGTCCTTCTTTTTTGGGGGCTTGCTGCACTTCTGCGATTTCCTGCAAATCTGTGGCCATGCGTTTAAGCAAGTCCTCTGCTAGGTTGCTGTGTTGGATTTCCCGACCTCTGAACATGATCGTGGCTTTTACTTTGTCCCCAGATTTGATAAAGCGGTCTGCTAGTTTGAGGCGCACTTGGTAGTCGTGTTCTTCAATTTTGTAGCGCATCTTCACTTCTTTAACATCGGCAGTGTGCTGCTTCCGCTTTGCTTCTCGCGCTTTCTTTTCCTGCTCGAATTTGTACTTCCCATAGTCCATTACCCGGCATACGGGCGGGTCAGCTTTGTCGCTGACAAGTACGAGATCGAGTTCTTTTTCTTCTGCCAGGCGCAGCGCTTCTGCAGGCGTCAATATCCCTAGTTGCGCGCCGTCGGTATCGATTACCCGGATTTTGGGGTATCGAATATTTTCGTTGATCTGGGGTAGGTTGCGATTTTGTCTTCTTTCAATCACAGGCATGAATGGTTGTACAAGCAGTAGTTTAATAGCGAAGCTTCTTGATAGTTACAGGTTTGATCGGTCAATTTTTCACGATTGACGATCGAACTGTTTTATAAGGTGTTACCCTTACCGGACGTACTACCGCGCCCTATGTCCCCTCCGCTAAAGCCTTGGGGAATATTTGGACTGATCGTAAATGAATTCTTACAATACTTGCTATTCTACTCACTCTGGCTGAGTTTCTGCCTAGTTTTATTTTAACTTCACACACGATCGCCCGCTCCCTTGCCCGATCGATGACAAAACCGTCAAAAATTCAGGGTAAAAGCTTAAGGATGAGTTGACATCCTCCCCGGCCGTACCGCAGGATTCCAAGAATCACTTCTTGGGCTTCCTCTTTCCACGACTCGGCTTACATTGAGGAGTTGCCTCACCAATGCAGAGGTCGATGTCTCCAGAGGCGTTTAACGTTCCCATGTGCCCCACGGTACGGAGTGCTAACTCAAGTATGTTAATTGCTGCATTCCAGTCTCGGTCTATTACAAAACCACAATGGTGACAGCGATGTGTTCTTTGACTCAAAGACTTCTTGATGAC
>NZ_JAUBTR010000055.1:0-48602 GCF_036705045.1 Microcoleus sp. BR0-C5 | reverse complement strand
TATCACATTTACTTATAAATCAGCATCAGCAGAAACTGTATTTTTTGTCAACTACTTCTACTGGACTGCCTCTCTAGACCGATCAAGATGACAATGTAATTATGCCCGCACCAACTCCAACCGATATCGGTAGAGAGCCACAGGATGCCCCCCAGCCGCAAAATAATCCGGGTCTTGCGGCGACAAATAAATCGCTGTCACCTGATCTGCCTCAATTCTTTTACTCGCAGAATCGCCATTTTTCCCGCCTCCAACAACTCGATAAGCCGTTGTTGTCTCCACCTCATTTAAATAAATATCAGACTCTCCCCGAAAAATCTGCTGAGAAATCTCTGTAGACACAAACTCGCGAGGATTCGGCGTCTCAGTTCCCCGACTGGTAACAATTGAAATTAATTGGCGTTCCCCTTTCAAAACAGTAATTTGGCGGTTGGGATTGGTAGGATCGACTTTCACCGAAAGTACGCCACCATCGCCTAAATAAGCCTTGGCAATATTCAAACCGTTAAAAGTGCGATCTGCTACAATCTTTTGAGTTTTTTTAAATGTATAATTATAAATTAACCCAAGATTTTTTTCAGGTTGAAATCGCACTTTAAATAATATCGGCTGCTGCAAATACTGGCGGTTGCTTTCAAACCCTGGCGTGACAATCTTGGGCGCTAAAGGAGCGGCTAAATCTACCAAAGTGCTAGCAACATTCCAATTCCCCGCCATCCAGTCGGGATATACCAAATCTCCCTTAGCTACAGCGATAGGAGGCTTGCTTTCCCAATTGGGAAAACTTGATATGCGATCGCCCAAAACCCCCGCCCTCGCACCGCCACCCCACAGCAACACCAGCAAAACCAAACAAAAACTCCAAAATACCTTCATACCCAATTACATTCAAACAACTAATTTTCGGTCTCTCTTTCTCTTCTCTGCGTTCTCTGCGCCCTCTGCGGTTCCTTAATTCAAAAATTAGACAACAAATCAGTTAAACATCATATTTTATACCATTTTCATAAACAGGCAAGATGCCTGTTGCACAAAAATAAATGTTCTGCTTGTGGGGAGTAGGGGTTGGGCATCCTACCCGCCCCCAATATGCAATTCAAAGGTGGAAAAACCTATCTTTTAAAGCGCCTCAACAGGTGCGGGTTCCCAAACCTCCCCGTATTTTTCCTTCAATTCGTGCCAATTTTCCACCTGTCCTGGTTCGTATTCCCCCGGCTTTCCCCACTGCAAAAACGCGCTCAAAGCAGCCTCATTTTGTTCGTCGATAAAACGAATTGCATAAGTAGTGAAATTGCCTCTTTTCGCCTCACCCGTTTCAAACTTCACCTGTTTTATTTTGTCCATATTTAGGTGAAACTCAAATATTTCGGCGTGCATATTGGCATACTTTCCCTTCGGCAACTCCGCATAAAACAGCTTGTGAATTGAACCGCGCACTTCCAGCACAGCCGCGCTGCTAGTCACGATTAAACGCAGCGTTCCCAATTGTTCGCAAGCTTCCAAGAATTCTTTCAGATTAGGCATAATTTAATTGGGGAATTGGGTATTGGGCATTGGGTATTGGGCATTGGGAATTGGGCATTGGGAATTGGATCCAAGAGCCTTGGGCATTGATTATTGGTAATTAAAAACAACAATAACTAACAACCAACAACTACTGACTAATGACTATGTTTCGTGCAGTTCGTAAGCAGCGACAATCCGCTGCACTAGAGGATGTCGCACCACATCCGCCTGAGAGAATTCGCAGAAAGCAATGCCCTCAACGTTGCGTAGAATGTTTTGGGCGACTGACAATCCCGACTGTTGGTTTGGCGGCAAATCTGTTTGAGTGATATCGCCCGTCACTACCATTCTCGATCGAAAGCCCAGACGAGTCAACACCATTTTCATCTGAGCCGGCGTCGTATTTTGAGCTTCGTCCAAAATTACGAAAGCATTGCTGAGAGTGCGCCCCCGCATATAAGCTAAAGGAGCTACTTCGATCAAGCCTCTTTCCATTAAATCCGCCATTTTTTCCGGGTCGATCATTTCTTGCAGGGCGTCGTAAAGCGGGCGCAAATATGGATCGACTTTTTGCTGCAAATCTCCCGGCAAAAACCCTAATTTTTCGCCAGCTTCCACCGCTGGCCTGGTTAAAATCAGCCGTTCGTACTGCTTGCTCAACAGCGCTTGCACGGCGAAAATAGCAGCTAGAAATGTTTTGCCAGTACCAGCGGGGCCAATGCAAAATGTCAGGTCGTGCGTGCGTACTGCTTGGACGTATTGCCGCTGCTTGAAGGTTTTGGCTCTAATTTCTTCGCCGCGGCGGGTTCTGGCGAGAACGTCTCGCTGCAAGTCTTGTAAATCGCCTTGGCGGTTGGTATCCAAAGCTTGGCGCGCCGTCTGGATTTCAACTCCGGTAATATTTTTGCCGGATTTCCAATAGTCGGAGAGCGATCGCACTAATTTATGACACAATTCTACTTGACTTTTTGTGCCAGAAATCAGCAGTTCTTGCCCTCGCATTACCAGGGTAGCACCGGTTTGCTTAGAGATCATTTTCAGGTTTTCTTCTTGATTACCGGCCAGCGACATTGCACTTTGGGTGCTCGGTAACTCTATTGTTAGTTTTTCATTCATGCCAACATAATCTCCTCCAAATAAGCAATTAAAAGTTAACAACTAAACCTTCCACCAGTCACTATTTGCGAACAAAAAGACGCCCGTTACTAGGTTTTACCTAGTATCTAAGGCGTCTTTTAGATTTAGCTCCCCAATGAGTTTGGTGCTTGAGGCACAAATCAAATCTCCCTTCTATTAAGTCAGGCAATTTTAGATTTTAGATTTGAAATTTTAGATTTTAGATGAACCTGATGCCGCTGACATTTGAAATTTAAAATTTTACATTTGTTTCCGATCGCAAAACCGGCAATTTCAAACCAAACGGGGCTTGTAATACAAACTCTACAACAGGCAATCTAAAATCTAAAATTCTTTCTTGGCTCTGCAGTTAGTTAATAACCGGGAGTATTTCGGCTCGTTCTAAACGTAGGTGTGTTAGTACGGCGAGGTTGTTCTCTCGGAGTTCTGCTAGCTAAGGGACTGGGCGACGGAGGTGGCGTCCGGGGTCGGAAGTCGCCTCGCGGCTCCCGCGAGCCACGATCTGGGCGGTCGCGATCCGGGCGATCGCGATCGCCCCTGGGCGGGCCAGATCCACGATCGCCCGCTTCACCATCGTATATATCTAAGTAGAGGGACTGACCCGCCGTCTGCGCCACCGCTTCGAGCGTAGTTCTAATTGCCTGAATATTGCGTCCCCCCCTACCGTAAACCCGGCCTTTGTCGGGATCTTCAAAAGCAAGCCTAACCCAGACCCGCGATTGG
This sequence comes from Microcoleus sp. BR0-C5, assembly GCF_036705045.1. Taxonomy (NCBI): domain Bacteria; kingdom Bacillati; phylum Cyanobacteriota; class Cyanophyceae; order Oscillatoriales; family Microcoleaceae; genus Microcoleus; species Microcoleus sp. BR0-C5. The sequence continues at coordinate 45,236 of NZ_JAUBTR010000055.1, read as the reverse complement.
CGCGGGTGCAGTTCGCAATCAACCCGCAAAGAGCCTGGGGTCTCTAAAAAAGGCCCAATTAAAAACTTAACCAGTCCAGCATAGTTTGGACTAGCTGACTGTTGCTGTGCTGGATTCAACGTTAGCTCCGGCTCCGACTTGTTCAAATACATGGGCTTTTCTGAGGATGTCACGCACGGTGTCAGTTGGCTGAGCGCCGTCTTGCAGGCGCTTGACAATCGCTGGAACATCCAGCCTGGTTTCGTTATTTCTGGGGTTGTAATAGCCGAGCTCTTCTAGGGGACGGCCGTCGCGGCGGGTAGAACTGTTCATCGCTACAATCCGGTAGCTTGTCTCGCGTTTTTTCCCGTATCTCTTCAATCGCAGTTTGATCATCTTCTTGCACAATAGTCTTGTTCCAATTCTAAGCTATTTTGTCAGTGCTCCTTCCCCGAACCCCAAGTCAACCCCTATTTCTTAACCTCCGACCAAAATATCGCTACGATTTGCTGCCCCCAAGGCAGGTCTGGCGCCGTCAATGTGCGGTGTAATTGCTAGTGGCAAAATCGATGCTGTTCCCCACTGCTGCACCAATTTTTGCAAAAATATATCTTGCTGCGCTCTCAAAGAGTCCCAATCGGTGCCGCGATTAATAATTGCAAACCACACTAAACCCCGATCGCGCGTGGGTATGGCTCCAGCCAAAGCAATCACCGTGTCCAAAGTACCAGTTTTCACCACAGCCGATCGCGGAATGTGTCGGTATTCCAAAGTTCCTTTATCGCGGCCGGACACCGGAAACAAGTCAGCAATCGTCAGCCCAGTAGTCTGAAGGTTGCGGGCGATCGCCTGCATCATCCCACAAGCCGCCCTCGGAGACATCCGATTTTCCACTCCCAATCCCGAACCGTTAACTAATTGAAGTTCCTCCTCCGGCACCCCCGCAGCCCAAGTCGCTTGCTGCTGCACTATCTTGGCCCCGCCCAAATCGTCTGCCAGCATCTGAGCCATTTCATTGTCGCTGTGGACGTTCATCTGCTTGAGAATTTCGGCTAAAGGGAGCGATCGGCGCTTCAGCAGCAAACGCCCCGAAGTCACAAATTTCTCAGCAATGACGCTGCCGGCCACCGTTACTTGCGGCTTTCTAGTTCCTGGAGCCATCTTAGAATACATTGCCACCACGTCCGCAGGCCAATTACTACCCTCAAGAGCTTGCCGCAGTATCTCCCCCGCCACCAAAGGATCGGACTGATAATTCATGCGGAAATTGCCTGTCACCACCAAATTCCCCGCCACACGCTCGATACCCATTTGATTGAGAGCATTGCCCACGGCGATCGCCTCCTCCCACACAAACAGCGGATCGCCCCCGCCGCTGACCACCAAATCTCCCTGCAATACACCATTGGTAATCGGCCCCGTTGCTCGAAACCTTGTTTCAAATTGATAATCCGCGCCCCAAGTCTCCAGCGACGCCAGAGAAGTCGCAATCTTAGTTAGCGAAGCCCCAGGCATCAGCGTCTTGCCCTGCTGACTTATCACTGGCACCATTCCCGCTTGCACCCAAATTCCCTGATTTCCATCAATCAGGTTTTTGTCTTTCAAATCTTTTAAATATTCCCGCACCGTCGCTTCTGCAGGCAAGTCTGGATTTGCCGCATTTATTCTCCCAAAAGCCAAATCTTCCGCCATCACTAACCCGGGTATCCCTCCCCGCCAAGCCAGCACTGACGCAGCATTAGGCGCGGCAGTGCCTACCCCGGCCATGTCCAGCCACAGAGATATGATTCCTGAGCTAAATAAATCCAGCATTTTTTACTCCTAAAGTCATGTAAACTATTGCATTGATTTTTTCAATTTGCCGTCAAAAATAGTAAAGTAGTGACAAAACAAGTTCTATCAGAGTAGTCGGAAATAAGAATTGTCCGATCGCCCTTGCGAGCGGATTTTAGTTCTTTATTCAGACTTCTGGATTCACGCTCCTGACTTCCTGGTAGAATTTTTAATGTTTCTCAAACATTGGTCAATGGGATCGACACGCGCAAGAATTGCAATAGACGCTATGGGTGGGGATCATGCCCCCGCCGAAGTTGTAGCTGGAGCGCTTAAGGCACAAGAAGAATTAGGCGTAGAGATTTTGCTCGTGGGCGACCCGCAGCAAATAGAAGACTCGCTCCGGCAACAAGACGCGATCGGCCGCGTCTCTACAGGTCAGCTAGAAATCGTTCCTTCTGAAGGAGCGGTGGAAATGCACGAAGAACCTTTAAGTGCCCTCAAACGCAAGCCCAACGCTTCGATTAACGTAGCGATGAACTTGGTAAAGCAGCAGCAAGCTGATGCTGTGGTGTCCGCCGGTCACTCCGGCGCGGCAATGGCTGCTGCCCTGCTCAGGTTGGGGCGGCTCCCCGGAATCGATCGCCCTGCGATTGGTGCGGTTTTGCCGACAATGATACCGGGCAGCTCTGTACTCATTCTCGATGTTGGCGCTAATGTGGACTGCCGCCCCAAATTTTTGGAGCAGTTCGCTCTTATGGGAACTATTTACAGCCAGTGCGTGCTGGGCGTCGCCGAACCTAAAATCGGCCTGCTCAACATTGGCGAAGAACCTTCTAAAGGCAACGACGCGGCGGTGCGAACTCACCAGTTATTGGTGGACAACCCGAACATTCCTTTTGTGGGCAATGCCGAAGGCCGCGACGTGCTGTCGGGGAAATTCGACGTGATTGTCTGCGACGGGTTTGTCGGCAACGTGTTGTTGAAGTTTGCCGAAGCGGTGGGCGAAGTCGTAGTCCAGGTGCTTAAGGAAGAGTTGGTCAAAGGACTCCAACATCAAATTAACGACCCTATGCTGCAAAAAAGCTTGCAAGGATTCAAGCAGCGGGTAGACCACGTTGAACACGGCGGCGGTTTGCTGTTGGGCGTTGCTGGAGTTTGCATTATCAGCCACGGTTCGTCTCAAGCTGCTTCAATTTTCAATGCCATTCGTTTGGCGAAGGAGGCTGTTGACAACCAAGTGCTGGAGCGAATTAGATCGTCCAATAACCAAAGCGCTCTGGAACAAGAAGCTGTGAATTAGAGGCAGTAAGTAGGAATTAAAAATTAAAAATGTAAAATTAAAAATGTCAGCTTAAACCAACTGTTTTGCTTTAAAACAAGTAATTTCAGCAGTTTAAAAAATAATTTTAATTGGTAGTTTTTAATTTTTAATTTCTAGATGGATCGCTCATAAATGGAGAGGAATGTTGCAGCAATCAGGGTTCGGCATTGCCGTCACGGGTAGCGGTTCTTGTACACCGCAGGTTTCGCTGGATAATAACGGTTTGAGTCAGATAGTAGAAACGAATGACGAGTGGATTGGGGCGCGGACGGGCATTCGAGCGCGCAGGCTGGCGGACGATCGCACTTCTTTGTGCGATTTAGCGTCACAGGCATCGCTTCAGGCGATCGCAATGGCAGAAATTTCGCCGACAGATATCGATTTAATTATTTTGGCGACTTCCAGTCCTGACGATTTGTTTGGCACGGCCAGTAAAATTCAATATCAGTTAGGCGCGACAAAAGCTGTGGCTTTTGATTTGACAGCAGCTTGTTCGGGCTTTATTTTTGGTTTAGTTACAGCCTCGCAGTTCATTCGGACAGGGGTTTATCAAAATGTTTTGCTAATCGGAGCAGATATTTTGTCTCGCTGGGTGAATTGGTCGGATAGGGGTACTTGCATTCTATTTGGAGACGGTGCAGGTGCGGTGGTATTGCAAGCTTCAGAAGTCGATTCCTTTTTGGGATTTGAAATTCGCAGCGACGGCACACAAAATTCGTCTCTCAATTTGGCTTACAAAGCCGAGTCAAAAGAATTAATTGAGGGCGTCAGCGTCGGAGTGGGCGGATTTGAACCCATCACAATGAATGGTCAAGAAATCTATCGCTTTGCCGTGAGAAAAGTGCCGGAAGTCATAGAAAAAGCTATGTTTCGGGCAAATGTCAGCGCTGCTGAAATTGACTGGCTGTTGTTGCACCAAGCCAATCAGCGGATTCTCGATGCAGTTGCCCAAAGGCTAAAGATTCCCCCCGAAAAAGTAATCAGCAATTTGGCAAATTACGGCAATACCTCAGCGGCTTCAATTCCCCTTGCCTTAGACGAAGCCGTGCGTCTGGGTAAAGTTAAAGCGGGCGATACTATTGCTGCTGCTGGTTTCGGTGCAGGTTTGACTTGGGGGGCTGCGATTTTTCAATGGGGAAGGTAATATTTGGCGGCCGGCTGTAAACTTGCTCCGGTTATTGTCGGGAGTTCGATCGAGTAAAATACAAATCCTTTAACACGCCATACATAGGGCAAGGTTCGCAGCGGTGCACCAGCCGGACAGCAGTTATTGACAAGGGCGTGCTGAAATGGAACATCCTCTATTCTTCGATCGACTTTCCCCGGTTTGAAGGTTGAAAATTGTGCTACGCCTATTAATCAAATTAAAGTAGCAAAAAAAAATAAACCTGGTAAAAATCGCAGTTAGATGTTATAATTATGAGTCGCGAGTAGAGAGTTCGTTAACCGAAAGATAGCGGATACCAGCGAGCGAACTTAGAAGCGGGAAAGAAAGAATTTTTGCAATCACCAATTAGCAACCACCAATTAGCAGATTACCGGAAAAATGACTAAAACAGCATGGGTATTTCCCGGACAAGGTTCCCAGGCGATCGGGATGGGTGCAGACTTATTAAACTTGCCAACAGCCAAAGCCAAATTTGAGCTCGCTAAAGAAATTTTAGGCTGGTCTGTCCCGGAAGTTTGCCAAAAAGAAGAAGCAAAACTATCTCGGACTCTCTACACTCAGCCTTGCTTGTTCGTAGTAGAAAGTATTTTGGCCGACTTAGTGCGAGAAAAAAGCGATCGACCAGCGGTAGTTGCCGGTCACAGTTTAGGAGAATATGTTGCCCTCTACGCAGCAGGCGTCTTTGACTTTGAAACCGGATTGCGCTTAGTCAAACGCCGCGCCGAACTCATGGACACTGCCTCCGGCGGCCAAATGGTGGCTTTGATCGGGTTCGACAGGCAGGAACTAGAACTGCAAATTCAATACAGCCGAGACGTGGTGCTGGCAAACGACAACAGCGAAGCACAAGTCGTGATTTCGGGAACGCCCGCAGCAGTAGAAGATTTGCTTGCCAAAATCAAAGTCAAACGCGCCGTTAAATTGAATGTTTCCGGTGCGTTTCACTCTCCCCTGATGGCATCAGTGGCGGCAGAGTTTCAACTAGCCTTAAAGTCTGCAAGATTTTCTGATGCTAAAATGCTAGTGCTCTCGAACGCAGAACCCTCAGCCACTACCAGCGCAGCCACTTTAAAGCAACGGTTGACTCAGCAGATGACCAAAGGCGTGCGGTGGCGAGAAATTTCCCTGCAATTGCCGCAACAAGGAATCGATCGGGTAGTGGAAATTGGCCCCGGCAAAGTTCTCACAGGTTTGATCAAACGGACTTGTCCCGATTTAGCACTGGTAAATGTTAGCAGTTTTGCAGATTTGCCCGCTTAATCTATTTTTAGCCTGTTATTAAATGGCAGGCTCTAAAATTGAGAGTTAACAGGCCTGAAGATTGCCCAAAAACAAATAGCACAACAGGCAAATCCTCATATGGCCTGTTGTGCAGATTGGGGATAGACGATCCAGACAGTTAGAAAATATTAATCAAAAATCGAGAAATCGATCGACCTGACCGAAAGCATCCAGGATACAAGCCCCCGGATTCATTCCTTCGGAGACTCAGGACCCAGAAATAAAAAACCTGTATCCGATAAAGGATCTCCCGAATTTATCCGTGGGGTCAATGCTTCAATTCTAAAATCTAAAATCTAAAATCTAAAATCTAAAATCGATTGACGGGGCGATCGACAAATCCTGATGTAAACTAGGCGTAAAAACCAAGCTTATCTGGTACTTATGTCAGGAACCTCAGCTATCAGGCATGAGGCTTGAAAGAGAAATCTAACAAGCCATCCGGACCAGCTATCGTCTTTACTGACTACGTTTTTTGAGTCACGATACCGGAGAATGCGAAGCTAGTTTTCCGCTCTATCGCTTGCAACTAAACAGTCTTAAGGTCACGCTCGACAGTGTTGCTAGCCGGCGCAAGCTCACTAAACATTGGCGCGTGCTAACTTTACCCCAGAAATGGGAGCTTGAGGCAACCATACCTCACGCCTTGGGGCAACCATACCCCTCCACCCCGCGAGGGGATTCAAATTAAATGTAAAGCCGTGCTAAAAGCACGGGGTTTCTACCCATTTTTCTGATGAAAAAAGTCCTTTACTGGTTGATGGGCGACAAGGCAGGCAGAACCATAGTTGGTGCCTGGAATTGGATGTGGGGACTGCCCGTGGAATCCGGCGGCCAGGTCTCGGTGGCGGTAGCCGAAGAGTCACTGCGATCGATGCAAGAATCAGTGCAAAAGCTAGCAGCCGCAGTCTCCACCCAAGTTGCAGCCTACCAGCGCGCCAAAACTAAATATGAAGAAAAAGTTAGAGAAATGCAAACCGTAGAGCGCCAAGCCATCACAGCCCAGCGCAACGGCAACGAAGAAGCAGCCCGCTTGGCAATGGCGAAGGTAATTCAGACAGAACAAATTCTGCCGCAATTAGAATCCCAAGTAAAACAAGCCGAACAATACGTCAACGCTTCCAAAGACAAGCTAAATCGAGAGCGGATGAAGCTGGAAGCCTACAAAACCGATATGCAAAATATGAAAGATATGGCAGAGATTAACGAAGCCCTCGCAGCCATATCCAAAGTCAACAACGACCTCAGTATCGATTCAGCTCGATCGCAGTTTGAGCAAGCCAAAAACGCCGTCCACGGCCGCCACCTCAAACAGCAAGCTTTAGCAGAAATCTCTGAAAACCCCCAAGAAAGACTTCAGGCCGAATTAGAAAATATGACCTTAGACGATGAAGTTAATCGCAGGCTACAAATGTTAGACGACTCCAACAACAAACAACTTCCAAACTAAGGAGAGTTTTATGGCTAAGAGCGGGCCTCCCCCCATAGTTTTTATTCTGTTATTTCTGTTGCTCGCCGGTGGCGGTTGGTTCTTTTTTCTCAACAAACCAGCATCGCAAGATGTTAGTAACAATCCCCCCACTCCAATACCCGCAGGCGGTGGTGGGGCCAATCTGCCTCCCGTCGCCCCAGTAGTCGGCGGTGCTTCCCCTGTTGCAGCTACTTCCTTTGCACTTCCAGCTTCCGTGCCTGCGGGTACGGCGGTGAGAATTGACGGTTCCACCAGCATGGTGACAATCAATCAGAACCTCAAGAACGGCTTTCAAGCCAAGTTTGCCGGCACGACAGTCGATACCAAAGCGAACGGTTCTGAAAAAGGAATTCAGGATTTGGCGGCGGGAACAGCCGATATTGCAGCGGTATCGCGACCTTTGACGGCTCAAGAACAAGGTCAGGGTTTGGCAGCGGTGCCTGTTGCCCTAGATACGATCGCCCTTGTAGTTGGCATTAACAACCCCTTCAAAGGAGGTTTAACTTCCGCTCAAGTTCAAGATATCTTCAAGGGAAATGCTCAAGACTGGTCGAAAGTCGGCGGCCCGGCAGGCCCGATTAAAGTAATTAACAGACCGGCAGTTAGTGGCACTCACCAAACGTTTAAAGAACAAGTGCTTGGAGGTGGCGAGTTTGGTACGACGCCAAATATTACCACGCTCGATCGAGATGCTACAACTCCTCTGCTGCAAGCTTTAGGCAACAACGGTATTGGCTATGCGACTTTCGCTCAAGTAGCCAATCAGAGAACGGTGCGTGTTGTTCCCGTTAACGGTGCGACGCCGGATGCGGGTAACTATCCTTACAAGCGGCAGTTGTACTACGCTTACAAAAATCCTCCTAGTCAAGCAGTTAAGGATTTCTTGGGCTACGCGACTTCTTCGGAAGGACAAAAAGCTATGCTGGCAGGAAATTGAGCCTTTGCAAAGAATTCGCCAGAATAAATTCGGGCGCTACAGAAGCTTGCAAAGCGGTTTCAACCGCCGAATCATCTAACAGCACGACACGCATAAACACGGATACACTGATGATAGTCAACTTAGCCAATTAGCTAAACAGTCCGATCGCTGGGCCTATCCGTGTATCCGTGTCAAAATCCGTGTAGTGCTTCTTTTTTGATTGCTGAACTGATAGGCTAATATTCGATGTAATTTAAAATTTAAGGTTTTTCTGTGAGCAAAAATCGCGAACCAGTCGAAAGTTTACTTCTCTACTATTTATTCAAATGGTCAATTGTCAGCCCGATGCTGCACCTATACTTTCGGGGCCGCATCTACGGTGCAGAAAATGTTCCGACAGAAGGGCCGGTGGTAGTAGTCAGCAATCACGCCAGCGATTTTGACCCGCCGATTTTGTCGAATTGCATGAGGCGGCCCGTCGCATTTATGGCAAAGGAAGAGTTATTTAAAGTTCCTATTTTGAAGCAGGCAATTACGCTTTACGGTGCTTATCCAGTTAAGCGGGAAAGTGCCGATCGCAGTGCAATTAGATCGGCTATTAACTCTTTGGAAAATGGCTGGGCGACGGGTGTATTTTTGCAGGGAACTCGCACGCCCGACGGCAGAATTACTGAACCGAAATTAGGTGCTGCGCTGATAGCTGCTAAGGCAAAAGCGCCGCTGTTACCTGTTAGTTTGTGGGGAACTCACGCGATTTCGTCGAAAGGTTCGGGAATGCCGCGTCCGGTGCCACTGACGGTGCGAATTGGCAAGCTAATTGAAGCGCCCGGTTCCTCGGATCGCGAGGAGTTGCAAGCGTTGACTCAAAGATGTGCGATCGAGATCAATGCGATGCACGATTTGGGGCGCTGATTTGCTTGGAGGATGTTTTGTATAACTTACGAAGAAAGCTGGTTTGATAGATAAAAAACATCGTTACAGGTTTGTAGTGAGAACGAAGACTCCTCGTTACAAACCTATTTTATTGCGCTTGTACGATGCCTCTGACATAAGCAACAGCTAAGGGGGAAATTTTTTCTGTAACTGCTGCGATAACTTGGCGATCGAAGTAAGTCCAAACTCTGGGGCGATCGAACATACAAGGCTGCAAAACCCCCCACAATAAGCCGTCAGCACAAAGGTGAGCGTGAATCAAAGCTCGATGTCCGAACTCTTTTGCCTCAAAATTTTTGTTGACTACTTCAGGATTGGCTGTCTCAACATCCTCAATGAAAATCGACGGTTCAGTTCGCAAAGCTGCTGCAAACAAAGGGTCTTCTTCCCCTAAAGATTCGGGTTCTTTTTTCCATTCCGCGTCGCCAATCTCTGGAAAGTTCGAGTTGCGACGCCAGCAGTAAGGTACTCTGCCCCTTTGCGTTTCAGGATTGCGGAGGTAGAGAAAGACCCGATCGCAATTTAACACCTCGCCTAAAGCCGGCACCAAAGCCGAAAAAACAGCATCCGGCGTTTTGCTGTCACTCAAAATTTTATCCAGAACTTGCGGCAGAATTTGCTCGGTCATTAACTTTAGCTTTTGAAGTTCATCTATTAATTTTAAACTACTCCTTCTCTTCTCTTCTCTTCTTTTACGCATTTGTCATCAGCATCTTCGCGGTTCGTTAAATCGCTAGATGAGACAAGTTTTAAAACCAGAGGGAATGGAAAAAAATTAAAACTTGCTCAATGCTTTCCTTTGTTTATTCCATTCTGGCTTGGCTGAAGTTAGCACCTGTATAACCGGTTGTCAGCCAAAGAATAGCCCTAGCGCCGTCGCGAACAGCTTTTTGCATCGGTTCGGGGGTTCGCCCAGACGGAACTGCCACAGGCTTAAAGCTAATGCCTCGACTGCCGAGTACGATTTCGCCGATAATCTGAGCTCGCCGCATATGATCGTCAGAAGTGATCAGATACACGCTCTCAATCCCTTGAGCTTTCAATTCATCTACCAGGGTGGTAAAATTTGTTACCGTATCCACCGCTCTGTAGTCTAAGTGCAGGCGATCGGACTCAATTCCCGCTTCTGAAAACACCCATTCCGCGAACTCAGGATTGCTGCCAGACGACACCCAAATCGGCAATTCAGGATAATCCTGAGCAAATTTGGCGGCAAACACCTCTCGCTCCGTAGCCCCACCTAGAACTAACAAAGCTTGGGGTCTCTGAAATTCGCTCTTAACCTGCTGATAGCCAAACCAGCAGGCCATCAACAGCCCTACTAGGAACCAAAAACTGCGTGAAGTGTTCAAACGCTTGTAACGCTGCGTGTTTGAATTGATTCTTAACCACATCTAAACCTATAAAAATTTTATGTAACTCACAAAGGAACCATAGCAAAAAATACCGCACGTATAGCCCACTAACAGGAATTAAAAATTAAAATTTTAAAAAGGGTCGGGGGATCATAGATTTTAGATTTTAGATTTTAGATTTTAGATTGACTCTACGCTTGTGGTGGGGCTTAAACAGGTGATTTTAGATTTGAGATTTCAGATTTGAGATTTCAGATGGATTCTATAGGGTTCTGGGTAAGTCCTCGTCTTCAAGGAAGTATTCGTCTGTGGGCGAATTCGTTAGCGGATATGCAAAAAAGAGGGGCAAAACTTAGGCTTTCCCCTCCTGCTGTTAATTTTTTTTGGTTTTTAACGGGACTGGCCGGGTTCGAACCGGCGGCCTAGCGCTTCAGATTTGTGTGAGTTTCCCCACTCTCTGGACTATACCTTCACCATATGCTTGCAGCTTTTAGGTGGTGACCGTCTAGTCTCTAAACCTTCCTGATTTCAATATAGGCGATTGTTTAATCGCCCTGAACTCAGGCTTGGCTTGGTATTGCCTTAGAGTCATAGGAACCCACAAACTCTTTAGGTTTCACCAAATTTGACCACATTCACTCCCAGAGTTTCCTCGCAGGGTGCCCGATTCTTCAGGAGGCGCTTGCTCTATCCATCTGAGCCACAGCCCCAGTTGCTAAACCGTTTTGATTATAGCAGTTAATGTCGATTTTGATTTGTTTATTCTGGATGATTAGCGATCGCCAGTTGCGAGTTTCGCAGCGATGCGGGCAAAGTTTTCTGCTGCGGTGAGTTTACCAGCACCGTAACAGGCGCGCTGTCTCCATGCGGTGACGGGGAGATGTCCGGGGGGAGCATTTTCGTTGAAGGAGAGCTCGCTGTAATATTTCCAATTTTCCTTGACTCGCCAGCCGACTCGATCGCAAAATTCAGTATAATTTGCCTCGGTACTTTCCCAAATCTGCTGCTGCACGCTCAACCCGAACCGCCCGCTGCTGTATTGTTGCCAAAGTTGGTCGATCGTGCGAAGGTCTGTAGGAGGAAAACTGTCAATATCGGCTGCACTCAGCCAGCCTTCGTCTTCCCTGACAGCGATTTGCAGCAAGATTTCCCAAGTGTGTTCATCAGCTTTGCGCCATTTTCCCGTTTCTAATAGCTTTGTCAGTTGTCGATAGTCCATCCCCACTTCGGAGATAGCCGGAGTTTTGTCAGGTATAGCGCCGATTTTGTCTTCCAGCCGCAGTAGAGTGCTGACAATCAATTCGGGGTTTAGTTGTTCGAGGCGGTACAAAACCCATTCTAACTGAGATTGCAGGTACGTGCGGGCGATCGCACCTTGCTGCAATTCCCCATGCAACTCATCAAATTTAGCTGACCAATTTTGTTGAGTGCGGGCCAATTCCCACATTTGTTTTGCCCACTGCAATCTAACTTGTTCTTTTTTTAAATAAGTTTTGGAGGGCTTAGCACGTTGCGGGTAGGGAGTCAAATCCCAGCCGCAAATCGAGCAAAACTCTGCTTTTTCTTCTATGTATTCAGCACCGCACACTGGACAGTTAGACATATCGTCATCAATTCGGTTGCCAAGTAATTATCTGACATCGGGTAAATTAACCATAATTCGATTAGGTACGCACTTTGCACCCTACCATTACAGTGTATCTGTACTAATGTTCGCTTTTCGCACCCGAAAGTTAGAGTTATTTATACCGCTCTAACAAGGCAAGCAAATAGTAAACAAACTGCCTTTACCCAACTCAGATTTTACCTCGATCGTGCCGCGGTGAGCTTCGACTATTTGGCGGCAGAGGTGCAGTCCCAAACCTGTGCCCGACCGCAAGTGAGTTCCCGGGCCAAACCTTTCAAATAACTTCGTTTGTGCTGCGGGCGAAATGCCGGCACCGGTGTCTTTGATTTCAATAATTACCCATGCCAGCGGTTGGTTTTTGAAGCTCGTATAAGCGGGTGAATTAGCAGCTTTTAAGCGGACATCTATTGAGCCACTGTCGGTGAATTTAATCGCATTTCCGATTAAATTTGTCAGCAAGCGGTGCAGCTCCAGACGATCGCCCGGATACTTCGCAATCGGTGCACTTTCTGCACTTTCTGTCAAGTCTAAATTTATCGACAAACCTTTAGCATCCGCTAGGGGAGCTAGTTCTTCAGCTACCTCAGTAATAAGCTGGCGCAAGTCCACGGCAGCGAAACTTAGGGATTTGCGGCCTGCTTCGTAGCGGTATACTTCCAGCAGCATATTTACCATCGCGATCAGGTTTTTGTTGCTGCGAACCATCGTCCCGAAAGCGTCGCGCATGGGAAGGGAAATTTCTCCCAAAGCTCCCTGCTGCATTAAAGTTAGCATTCGATCGGCTGCTACTAGGGGCGTCCGCAAGTCGTGAGCGAGTCGGGAGACAAAATCTTCGCGCTGGAGGGCGATCGAATTGCGCTCGTCTACGCTGTGTTTAAGCCGCAGGAGCGATCGAACCCTCGCCAGCAGTTCATCCATTTCGACTGGTTTGCGGATGAAATCGTCTGCTCCCATGTCCAATCCCTGCACTACGCTGGCACTGTCGTGAGCCGTGATCAGCAAAATCGGCATAAAGGGCAATTCTTTATTGTCTCGGATTCGTTTAGTGACTTCGTAACCATCCATTCCCGGCATCATCACGTCTAGCAGTACCAAATCCGGGGCTGCCTTGTCAATTTGACTCAAGGCAGAAAAGCCGTTTTCCGCCGTGCTAATTTCGTAACCTTCTTCTTCTAGGATTGTTTGAACCAACAAAACATTATCTGGTGCGTCGTCTACCACCAGAATGCGATCGGCTTTTGTGGCATTCGGAACAGATAAATAACTCATTTAATTGCTAGCCTGGAAATAAATACTAAACTTTAATATGGCATCCGATTTATGTTTTCACATTTTTACACTTGTTAACTCTGTCATAAGGAAGATTTAAAATCTTTATCAAATCTTTTTACTTTTGAACACTCGGATGTAATATGATTTACTACTTAGTTATCATCGTATGCACGCCGTCCCAATCATCGGGCGGGGGTACTTCCAAATAGCTCAGGGAGCGATCGAGGTGAACTTCCACAGGTCGATCGTTCGGTCGCATTGCTAAAGCCGCTTCAAAATAACTAATAGCTTTCTGAAAATTTCTAGCAATATAAGCCTCCCTACCGTTACTGTAAAGTTCCAAAAACCGAACGGTTTCCCCATCAATGGGTTCAGAACTATTTTGCAGCAACTCGTAAATACCCACTGGCTGATTTTTCCCCTTAACCCGCACCTTGTCTAACTCTCGCACCCAAATTCCTTCGCGACACAAACTGTATGTAAATTCGCTCAAAATTATATCACATCCATACTCCTTTGTAAGCTGTTCCAAGCGCGAGCTCAAATTCACCGCATCGCCGATTACCGTGTAATCCATTCGCTTTTGGGAACCGATATTCCCCGAAACTACCTCTCCAGAACTAATCCCAATTCCGAAGCGAAACGGATCTGCACCGGGGCGAGAATCATTAAACTCTTTCAAACGCCGGCGCATATCTAAAGCCGACTGAACCGCCATCCAACCGTGACTTTCCGGGGGGTTCAGCGGCAGGGGCGCGCCGAACACCGCCATTAAAGCATCGCCAATAAACTTGTCTAAAGTGCCTTCATAGTGGAAAACGGCCTCCACCATCGTCTCAAAATATTCGTTCAGCAGGGATACCACATCCGACGCTCCCAAATTTTCGGTCAGCGTGGTGTAGCCGCGAATGTCGGAAAATAAAATAGTCACTTCTTTGCGTTCGCCCACCATCAGGGCGCCTTCACCCAAGGCCATCACTTTATCTACGACTCCAGGAGTCAGGTAGCGGTACATCGTATTTTTCATCCGCTTTTCGCGGCTGATGTCTTCGAGTACCACTAAACCGCCGCGCACGCCGCCCTCTGGATTGATTAGCGGGTTGACAGTCAAATTCAAACTACGTTCAATGACTTTAATTCGAGAGGCGGGGATGGGCAGCGGACAATAAGGGTGATACAGGGCAGAATTTCGCAGCGCAAATAGAGATTGGGCATTAGCTAATTCGGCCAGCGCTACTTCCTCAGTCCACGCGCGGTTTTCGCCCCAAGCGTAATATAAATTAGGGTCAGTGCGATCGGGCACGGCCAAAATATAACTTTCTTCTTCTTCTTCTTCTTCTTGTTCTTTTTTTTGGGAATTTAGCGTTTTTTCTACCAACAGTCCCACAGTTAAACTTTGTTCGGGAACGTAATGTCGGGCAGCAGTTTTGAGACTGTCTTCTAGTCGAAATTGCAAATTGTCGATCGGCACAACTTCCCAAACATAGCGATTCACCAGTTTATCTTCCCAAATCTGGGGATTGTGTTTGCTTTTAGCTTGATTTACCGGACAGCCCAACAATTCTAGGGCTGCTTCGTTGATAGTCACAACTCGCCCCTTCAAATCCGTGGAAATCACTGCGTCAGAAAGACTTTGCAGCATATCTTTCTGATACTGCTTTTCCACCATCACGTTCTGAAACAGTTGAGAATTTTGCAACGCCATTCCCGCTTGGGAATTAAACGCTCGCAAAAACTCTTCGTCGGAAGGGGTGAAAGTACCTTGGTTCTTATTAATTAGCTGAGTTACCCCGATCAGCTCACCTTTAGCGTTATGCACGGGCATACACAAGACAGTCCGAGTGCGGTATCCCGTTTGCTGGTCTGTAGAGGGGTCAAAGCGGGGATCGTCGTAAGCATCTGTAATATTCAGAGGTTGACCAGTCGAAGCCACGTAGCCAGCAATTCCCCTATTCGCAGGAATACGGATTTCCATCATCGTTTTGCCGTCGGCCTTGGCGACTTTTGTCCAAAGTTCGTTGGTTTCCCGATTTAACAAAAATAGCGTGCTGCGATCAGCTTGCATCAAGTCGCGAGCTTGATCCATGACAGATCGCAAAGTTGTTTCCAAGTCAAGACTTTGACCCAAAGTCGTGGTGGCTCTCAAAAGTGCAGCAACCCCTCGCTGGTTGCGGGCCACGACGTAGAAAGACTGACAGCTTTCGAGAATAATCCCGATCGAATCTGCAAAAGCCTGGAACTGCTGTTCGTCTTCCTCGCTAAAGGGGGCATCGCCAGCTTTATTTAACAGTCTGACCACCGCTACGGGTTCATGTTGGCTCTTGCTGCTAAAAATCGGCATACAGAGGATGGTCTCGATGTGGTAGCCCGGTGGTTCGTCTACTTCGGTATTAAAATACTCGTGCGATCGAGCTTCGGCGACATTAATCGATTTTCCGGTTGTTGCTACGTAGCCTAAAATGCCTGCATCCATAGGCAAGCGCACTTCTACATCTTCGCCCGTAAGTGGATCGAGTGTTTTGTGCCACAGTTGATTTTTGTTGGAGTCAACCAAAAAAATTGTTGTCCGGTCTGCTTGCAAAATTTGACCAATTTTGACAGTGAAGGCATCTAAAAGTTGCTCTAAGAGACTTTCGAGTGCTTCATTGTTAATCAGGTCCATCGCCCGGATAAATTGCTGAAATTCAGCCGTGATAAAGTCCAGCAGGCACACTAATTCAGGAACTGGCAGGCTCTTAACACGGGAGGTCAATGCCCCCATAAAATTGACTTGAGTCAGTGTAGCCAGAACGCTACCAGCATTGGAGAATGTCATGATTAACTGCTTTCTCAGAGGGGTAGACTGACCGCAGGTCGATCGGCGCGAGATTCAGTGGCGGTGCAAACTCTTGAATTTGTTTGCCAGCGCATTGGCACTCGCTTGTCGCTTTGATGAATCGTGAATTCAAAAGTGGCGCACGCAACTTCAGTTTGCTTGTTATGTATGCTCGATCGATCTTTTTTCCAACCTCGATACTGATGAGGGTTCGTCAATTCAAGCTGAACTTGAGTTTGCAAAACTGCTAGCCTGAAAATTAGGTGACAAGCTTTAGTTCGATCGAGAGTGCAATGTAGATTTGACGCTCTGTGCTCGGCCCCAGCGCGCGGTGTGACTGTTTTAGCGCACTCGGCGACTGTATCCGGTCAGGTAAAGGGCGCTATGAAAGCAGCGCGCAAGGCATTCCTACAGAGCTACTCATAGTTTAATGGTAAACGCAACAGCAGGATAGCGACGGTAATTTATGCAGCAAAAAAGTTCGATCGGTCTTTGAAAACATCCCTCTTCAATACCAACTGACGATCGAACAGCGAAGCTAAGCTGGCGGTGAGGTTTAAAGGTGGTACAGATGCTGACATTTAGGCAGCTCTGGGCACAGACTCGGCAAACACCACTGATTGATAGTACCGCTGCAGTTGTGCGGCAGCGGCGGCCCAACCCCAGCGTTCGGCTTCTCGGCGAGCGTTCTGGCGCAGGGTTTCCCGTTCTTCAGGATTCGCAAACAGACGCTTGGTGGCAGCGAGTGCGCCTTCTTCGTCGGCGGGGTCAAATAAATATCCGTTAACGCCGTCAGTGACGATATCGGGAATTCCGCCACTGCGCGCCGCCACTACAGGCGTCCCCGCAGCCATTGCTTCTAGGAGCACTAAGCCCAGGGTTTCGGTGCGGGAGGGAAAAATGAAGGCGTCGGCCGATGCGTAAGCTCTTGCGAGTTCTTGCCCCTTGAGGTAGCCGACAAAATTGGTGGGTGTACCGGCAAAATATTGTTCAAGGATTTGCCGATGCGGGCCGTCTCCCACTAAGGCGAGGCGGGCATCGGGAATCGCTGCGAGAACTGGTTTGATGCGTTCGATTTCTTTTTCTGCACCGAGGCGGCCGACGTACAGCAGCAGGGGACTGTCTGGGTTATTTTCCGAAAGGCGCGATCGCATTTCTCGACTTGCCAATTCCGGGACAAACATTTCAGTATCTACGCCCCGCTGCCACAAATCTACCCGATCGATGCCGTGGTTTCTGAGTTCTTCCACCATTGCTGTAGAAGTACACAGATTCAATTCTGCTTGGTTGTGGGCACCTTTGAGCAATTCCCACAATAAAGGTTCGAGGACTCCAAAACCGTAGTGGTGCAAATATTTCGGCAAATGCGTGTGGTAAGAAGCCAAAATCGGAATATTGAACTTTTTGCCGTAATAGATACCGCCCAATCCCAAAATAGCGGGATTGACAACATGAATAATATCCGGTTTAAACTGCTCTAATTGGCGACCGACAGCCGGAGAAGGAAGTGCCATTTTCAATTCCGGGTACATCGGCAAAGGCAAACCCTCCACACCGTAAACTCGTGCGCCTTTGTATTCTTTAATCCCGTAATCTGGAGAAAAAATCAGAACTTGTTCGCCCGATCGCTGCAAGTGATCTACAGTGTGAATCAGTCTGGTAACAATGCCGTCTATTTTCGGCAGAAATGTTTCAGTGAAAAGAGCAATTTTCATAGTAAGTTACTTAGGGAGCCGATAATCCTAGCCTCTGGAAGATGTCGGGGTCGATGACAGGATACACTGTCTCACAAGGAGTCAGTAATTGCGTGCTATCGCCTCCGTTATATTGACGCTGTTGCTGCACGAATTGGGAAATATCCTCGATTTTAACAATCCATTCTCGCGCGTAACGAGCTAAAACACTGCCGCGCAAACCGAGTTGAATTGCCCGCCGATCGATTTTCGATCCATTTGGGTGATGATCCCGGTCCCATTGCAGCCGTACAGCCGAATTTTTAACAGCTTGTTGCCATTCTTTTTCGCTTCCATACACTGCTGGAACGAAATTAGAATGGACAGCAGATGCTAAAATTTCGTCCCAAGCCGAGCGCTTTAGCCAAATAGCAAGAATTACTTCTTGGCCCGATGAAGTACCCCATGCCGATCGATACATCATCCATAGAAAGTTTGGCTTAATCCAACTCATACGATTCAGGCTGAATTCCCCGCCGAAATAACCATTTTCCGCTGCAAAATCACCGATCGCCGGACGGTAGGCTTGGTACACTACGACCGTATGTTCATCAAATTGTGCCAGAATGTGACGACCTGTTTTCGGCCATTTACTTGCCTGGTTTAAATAGGGTTCTGTTAGCAGCTTCACCACAACTAATTACTCTCGTGATGTTTCTGGGGTCAACATACAAACTCCGTGAATTCCGCTTGATACAATTATTCCACCTAAAAGCAATCCCACACCTAAAGGCAAAGCAATTTATTCTGTGAATTTCCTCTGCTGTTCTGGCAATTGATATTTCTGTTTCACTGGCAGATGGGGCTTCGCTAACAGGCGCGGTAATTTTGATAACTCGCCGTTAGTGCAGCCCATTCCGGTATTAAATAATAAGAACGAACTGCACTCGCTGAAAATCTCGGCAGAACAACCAAAAGCAACAGAATAATCTTGCGAATTTCTACGACATTTCTTTCCAAAAAGCCCGCATTAAAAATCTTATGGAATTTTTTAATTAACCGCAGAGGACACAGAGGACACAGAGCAAAAGAGAAAAAAGAGAGATCATCTTAATATACAGCAAACTCCATTCAGAACTTGCGAACCCTTCTGCTCTCTTCCCTTCTTTTCTCTTACTTCGCGCCCTTCGCGCCTTCGCGGTTCGTTAAAAAGCTCTTTCCCCCCAGGTAGAGGCCAGAACTTACTTCCAAGAAACCTTCGGCAAAATCTGGTTTTTATCGACACGGTGCTGATATTTTGTAGCAAAATTCAGCAGAGAATCGAGCAGGGAATCTGAGAGATAGTGCGGTTGCAAACCGAGGTCTAGCAAATTGGTGTTTTTGGCATTGAAATAATGTTCTTCTTTCTCGACTCTGGGATTTTGGATGTTGTTGATTTCTACTTTTAATCCCATTGCCATGCCTGCTTTTTGCACCAAGGAGGCTAAATCGCCGACGCTGAATTGTTCGGTGAATTGGTTGAAGACGCGGAATTGTCCGGCTTCGGCGGGGTTGGCTATCGCCAATTCCACGCACCGCACGGTATCCCGAATGTCTAAGAAGCTGCGGGTTTGTCCGCCAGTTCCGTAAACTGTCAAAGGATGACCGATCGCAGCTTGGATGCAAAACCTGTTCAATGCTGTACCGAATACTCCGTCGTAGTCCAAACGGTTGATCAACAGTTCATCCATGCCGGTTTCATCTGTGAGCACGCCGTAGACTACGCCCTGATTTAAGTCGGTGGCTCTTAAACCCCAGATTTTGCAAGCAAAATGGATGTTGTGGGAGTCGTGGACTTTTGACAGGTGGTAGAAACTGCCTGGTTGTTTGGGATAGGGTAGTGTATCCTTGCGGCCGTTGTGTTCGATCGTAATGTAGCCTTCTTCAATGTCAATATTCGGCGTGCCGTATTCGCCCATTGTCCCCAATTTCACTAGGTGACAATCGGGGAAGTCTTCGCGGATGGCGTACAGCAGGTTGAGTGTCCCGACGACGTTATTGACTTGGGTGAGGACTGCGTGTTCGCGATCGATCATTGAGAAAGGTGCCGAACGCTGTTCGCCGAAATGGACGATCGCCTCTGGTGCAAATTTTCTCATGCTTTTGCTGAGAAAATCGTAGTTGGTGATGTCACCGACGAACAAGTCGATCGACTTGCCCGTTAAATCTTGCCATCGCTGGAGTCGTTGCTGAATCGGTGCGATGGGAGTGAGGGTGTCGCTGCACAGTTCCAGATCCCAGTGCCGCCGCACGAAGCTGTCGAGGATGCCAACTTCGTAACCTTTGTTAGAAAGGTAGAGTGCGGTTGCCCAACCGCAATAGCCATCGCCACCAATAACCAGGACTTTCATAAATCAACGGTGAATCTTGCTTGCCAATACTGGGTTAATGTACCAGGTATTGGTGCATTCTGAACCTTTAATAAGCGCGTGTTCGCCCAGGAGGGACTCTGTTTTTTTAGATTAAACCTGAATTTCGTCTGCGAAACTGGCCCGGCGGGTGAATTCAAAGGGGCCGGCCTGGGCTCCCCAGACGTGGGCGTCGGTTTCTGGGTCACGTCCGCGATCGTGGCTAATAAATTTGTCTTGGTCAATCTCGAATTCGCTGTCTAGATAGGTTTTTTTGCCCTTTCTGACCACCATGCAGCCTTTTCCGGGTTCGACAGACCCTTTGAAGCTGTTGCCCGTCCACTGCGTAATAAAGGTGCATCCGGGAAGTAGAGTCAGTTGTTCTTTTTTGATTTCTTGCAGCCGTTGCGGGTCGCGGGCCGCGCCGTAGAATTGTTCTTCGTTTTCTATGGCATAATTTTCGATGTCGATTCGATCGCCCACCGGGACTAATTTCAAAACTCGGACTCGGTACGGTACATTCAGTTCAATATCGTAGGCTTGTTCTAGGTACAAGCTGATCCCATCCAGAACTTTGATCGGTAAAGGTCTCATGCAGACGCGGATGTGGGCGAAGAAGGGCGGGTTTTCAAAGGCTTGGGCTTGGTTGCTGAAGTCGGCGGCCATCCAGCGGGCGAGGGTGACGATATCGGTGGAATGAGACATATCGATTTTAGATTTTAGATTTTAGATTTTGGATTGAGGGAGTAGAAATTATTTTAGGGGATAGCGGGCGATCGGCTATAGAAGCTAGTTATATGCTTTACGAACAAGTAAAGAAAAGGCGGCGATAAGTACGGCATTAATCAACGTATCCCATTAGCGAGATCGCCTTTTCTTCTACCAGATATCGAATTTTTAGTGAAACTCGCCCCATTGGTGCGCCATCAATCTTCCAAAATCTCGACCAAATCTTCCATTGTCACGTCGAAGGCGCGGGCAATTTTGTAGACAGCAGAAAGATCGACTGTGTTTAAAGCATCGCGCTGAACGTAGCTTCTGACAGTGTTGTAATTAACTCCGGATCGATCGGCAACTTGCTTTAGTGTCCAACCCTTTTGCTCAGCTAGTTCTCGAATCCGCAGTCTAACGTATCCCATTTTTTAACTTGACGTTGATGCGTATGCAACATATAATATCTATGTACACTGAAAACGATCGCCCTCCTAGCCTCGAAAACTTAAGGGCGACCGTTTTTCTACCAAATCCCGCTTTCGGCGGGAAGGATTCCCCTATGATACCAACATTCAAGCCTAAATTAAACACTCATCCCTGGTGTATCGTGCGGCAATTGCCAAATATGCAGCGATTGGTGGTTGCTCGGTTCCACCG
The DNA here is from genome assembly GCF_036705045.1 of Microcoleus sp. BR0-C5. NCBI lineage: Bacteria > Bacillati > Cyanobacteriota > Cyanophyceae > Oscillatoriales > Microcoleaceae > Microcoleus > Microcoleus sp. BR0-C5. The sequence continues at coordinate 23,888 of NZ_JAUBTR010000055.1, read as the reverse complement.
CCGGAGCGATGCGGAGGGATACATACAGATTTTACGGCGGTTGTTGCCGACGGCTAAACACGCGATCGTTTTTGATACGACAGGGGCTGAAAAATTGGCAGAAGTGCGATCGACTCAATTAGAACGAATCTTGTAATTAATCAGGAGCGATCGAGTTTTACAACAAGTGCGATCGCTCCTTCATCTTCAAGGTGAATAAACCTCTGATTTAGCGTTATTCTCAAGATATTGCTGATAAGCTGTCTCATCTCCTCCAAACGAGTCGATCGTCGAAATGCGAGCACTCGGAACGGGCATCAGCGGACTAGGTTTAGGTGCGTACTGACAATAACAAACAGCAATCAAATCGTAGTTGCTTCCTGGTTCCGCAGTTGGGTATTGTTCAACCCTTACAACTTCCCAATCTCCGACTCGGTAGTGAGTATCGCTATCGGGGAATTGCGTATCGTCGAACTCTTCAATCCGGTAAAACTCGTAGGGACGATTCCCCGGTTGAGGTAGGGGTTCGTCAGAGGAATCATAATATTCGCAGAGAATATCAGTTGTGGCCCCAGTGTGAGCCAACATTCTATTTTCCCAGCCTTCTGCTGACATCGATTGAGCCTTGAAAATAATATATTTTCGCATAATTAATCCTCTTCCTCATTTTCTATATAGTTAGGAAAGCGAGTTTGTCCTTTAAAGATACAATTGACTTTTAAAATATCTCCTCCGACTCTCTTAATTCGCAGCAACTTCCATACTTTCGTTCCATTTCCAAACACTTTTCTGGATCTGTTGCTGCGTGCCAAGAGGTATCTTCTGGGTTGGATTCATTAGTATTGGTCATGCAATTGTCAATAAGTCAAATATCAAATTAATCAATTATAGCCTAAAGTTATATTAGTCGAAGCATTTGCGCCGTCAATCTACAGATCAACCTAGAGATTTTTGGCGCAAATACTTTGTCTAACTGATACTTTTGCCAGAGATTAAATCCTCTGGTTGAGACATCTAAATTAGCAAATTAGATGAGTTTGACAGCCCGCAGACCAAACATCAGCACTGTCGCCAAGCCGACCATGCCGCCGAAAAGCCCGAAATAAGTTATTATTCCGCTAAGAGTCATTGCAATTTCTCCAAAACAATCAATAAAAAGACATATAAGAACTATAATCTAAAATCTAATATCTAAATTAGATAAATATGCAATCGATAATTAAAGTTGACTTGGGGCCACAATCTTACAATGTTTGCGTGCGATCGGGCGGTTTAGACGAACTCGGCAGTCTGATGGGCGATCTAAGCTTGGGCAAAAAAGTGCTGCTGGTGTCGAATCAGTCAATTTTTCGGCAGTACGGCGAAAGAGCAACCGCAGCCCTCGAATCAGCCGGTCTGGAAGTCGGTACCTGCATTTTACCACCGGGAGAACAGTACAAAACTTTAAATTCGGTACAGAAAATTTACGGTGCGGCTTTGGAAAACCGCTTAGAACGTTCCTCGACAATGGTGGCTTTGGGCGGCGGGGTGGTTGGCGATATGACGGGTTTTGCGGCCGCGACTTGGCTGCGGGGAATTAATGTCGTGCAGGTTCCGACTTCGCTGCTGGCGATGGTTGATGCTTCTCTTGGGGGTAAAACGGGGGTAAATCATCCTTTAGGGAAGAATTTAATCGGGGCGTTTCACCAGCCACGTTTGGTGTTAATTGACCCGGATGTCCTCAAAACTCTGCCGGCGAGGGAGTTTCGTTCGGCGATGGCGGAAGTCATCAAGTACGGGGTGATTTGGGATGCTGAACTTTTCGGGAAGTTGGAGAATTGCAAGCGTTTGGATCAAATGCGCTATGTGAAGGCGGATTTGTTGGCAGAAATTTTGAGCAGGTCTTGCCAAGCTAAGGCTGAGGTGGTAAGCAAAGACGAGAAGGAATCGGGTTTGCGGGCGATTTTGAATTACGGACACACCATCGGTCATGCTGTGGAAAGTTTGACCAATTACAAGGTGATCAATCACGGGGAAGGAGTGGCAATCGGCATGGCTGCGTCAAGCCGATTGGCTGTGGAGTTGGGAATGTGGGATGCTGAGTGCGATCGCCGTCAGTCTGCTTTGATTGAAAAAGCGGGTTTACCTGCTAAATTGCCTGCGGGTGTGGATGTTGAGGAAATTTTGCATACTTTGCAACTGGATAAGAAGGTGCAGGATGGCAAGGTGCGGTTTGTGCTACCGGTGCGCTTGGGTGAGGCTGCTGTGAGCGATCGGGTGGATGGAGATTTGATTATACAAGTTTTGAAGGAAATGCTTTAAATGCTCGTTTTTGTGGGTGTTTAACCGCCGCTGAACACCCATTAACGCCGATCGCCTATGGTGTTTTTTGTTTCAATGTGCGATCGGCGGTTGAGTTTAGGAACCGCTCGACCGCGAATTAATATCCTCCAAAATTTGATCGACTCTGTTAGCCGCTTGAGTTCTACCTTGCTTGATAAATAACTCCTTAGCTTTTGTGAGGCTGGCTACTGCCTCCGCTTGGTTTTCTTTGTCTCCTTGCTGGTACAAACCGACTCCTAAATTGTTTAAAGCATCGGGATATCGATCGTTAATTTTAACGGCTTGTCTCCACTGAACAATTGCCTCGGGCAACTGCCCCTGACTTGCCATCGCCACGCCTAAATCGTTGTGAGCTTTGGCGTGCTGTGGGTTGACTTCAATTGCTTTTTGGAATAGAACGATCGCATCGCTCATTTTACCTTGCCCCGACAGCATAGTTCCCAACTTGTAATAAGCATCCGCTTCTTTGGGATAGCGAGCGATTAGTTGCCGATACAAAGCTTCGGCATTGACAGCATTTCCTTGACCGTAAAGGTCGTTGGCAGTTCTCAAACCCATCGTGTAGCCTTTACCTACAACTTGGCACTTTTTCTCGGAGTTGCCTTCCTGCTTGCAAATCCTGAGTTCGTCTCCCTTCATCTCGTAGGACATAACTTCCCGAACAGCAGGGCCTCGGCGCGGTGGCTGCAAGTTCTGCGATTGCAAGTTTTGCGAGAGTTGCAGGGCGATTGGCTCAGCTTGTGCCGGTTGGGCCACTGCGGCATTGCAGATTCCTGCACCCACCAAAATGCTTGGGGCAATCCACCTCAAAGGTTTGAACAAGCGAAACTCTCGATCGTTTTTCATGTCTTTTGTGGAAACGTTTTGTTGATATCCTGGGTTTCACTAGCGCCGCCAGACTCGGAGCCGATGGGGCCCACCCGATGAAATAGTTAGTTATTAACAGTCGAGATATTTTAGCACTGCGGGGCCGAGTTTGAGTTAAATTAGAGTAGAATTCCGATCGATTCTCAGTCAACCTTAGCAGGAAAATAGAAATGGGGCAGTCTATTCTTACCATGCTCTTTGCGCTCATCCTCGGCTACGCTGTTAACTCAAGCGTCAAAATAGTCAGCGGTGGCGACGAAGCTTTAGTGGAACGTTTGGGTCAATACAAGCGCACCCTCAAGCCAGGATTCCACTTTATCAGTCCCCTGGTCGAAAAAGTCGTCTGCGTGGACACAAGCCGTGAAAGAGTTTTAGACATTAAACCTCAGTCAGCAATCACGGGAGATAATGTGGCTCTCGAAGTCGATGCCGTTGTGTATTGGCGGGTTGTGAATTTACAGAAAGCTTATTATGGAATCGATCAAATTGAAAATGCGATCGCCAACTTAGTGTTAACGACGTTTCGCGCTGAAATTGGTCGATTGCCCATGCAAGACATCTTGGGTTCCCGAGATGACATGAATAAAAAGTTACTCAAGAAGTTGGACGAAGCTACCGAAACTTGGGGTGTCAAAGTAATTCGGGTGGAAATTCAAAGCATTACACCTCCGAAAAGGGTGCAAGAAGCTATGGAATTGGAGCGCGCCACCAAGAGCGAGTGGCAAGCAATGGTCAATAAGGCGATCGGCACTAAGGAGTATATGAGGCTCTTAGTTGAAGCTTTAGACTCACATCCGAATAGCAAGCAAGTTTTGAATTACTTAGTAACGGAAAAATACTTAGACGCTCAACAAAAATTGGGCGAAAGCGACAATGCCAAAATTCTGTTTATGGACCCCCGGAGCATGAGCGAAGCTTTGGGCGAGCTGATGGGTTCTATGCCCGATGTGGTTCATTCTGAGGGCGGGGAAATGAAAGTTATTGATACTCCCACTTCTCAAGACTGATTTCTGAAGATAGCGTCGGCAACCAGACAAACATCGTGCATTTCTATGACATCGTGAACTCGCAAGATATCTGCCAAATTTGCGATCGCACCTGTACAAGCCGCCGCTGTCCCCCAAACTCTTTGTTTCGCTTCTGGCTGATTCAAAATGTGACCGATGAAGCTTTTTCGCGATACTCCGACTAAAATCGGACAGTTTAAAACACGGAATTTTCGCAAATCTCGCAGAATTTCTAAGTTTTGACTGTAATTCTTAGCAAAGCCAATACCAGGGTCGAGAATTATTTGAGATTTGTCAATCCCCGCAGCAACTGCTGCCGCAATTCGACTCTCGAAAAATTCCCCAATTTCCCCAATTAAATCGCGATAATCTGTCAGTTGTTGCATCGTCTGGGGAGTTCCCCGAATGTGCATCAAAATTATTGGAACTTTTAACTGAGCAACCGTTGACAGCATTTCCGCATCAAAAGTAGCTCCCGAAATATCGTTAATTATATCCGCTCCCGCCTCAACAGCAGCTTTAGCAACCTGCGCTCTGGTAGTATCGACCGAAATAGGAACTGAGCCAAAAATATCGGCTTTTTGCCGCAGTATTTGTACCACAGGTATAACGCGATCGATCTCCTCTTCTAAGGATATTTCCGCTGCACCGGGCCGAGTAGATTGACCGCCAATATCAATAATATCTACTCCTGATTTTACCATATTTTCCGCTTGCACTAAAGCAGATTCTATGGTAAAGAAATCTCCGCCGTCGCTAAAACTGTCAGGGGTTACGTTCAAAACGCCCATCAAATAAGTGCGTTTTCCCCACTCAAAAACTTTATTTCTAATTGTCATTTTTATTGGGTGACTACCTTCTTTTTCGAGTAGCTGATCCGCCAAGTGCGATCGCGTAAGTCGGAAGGCGTGGTTAATTCCCTAAAAAGCTAGGCGACTCAATTTAAAATGCTACCAATAAAGCGCCAATCATTTGCAAGACATGGACAACAGTCTCAATAGATAATCCCAGCGAGGTCGCCAATTGACCGAGCACCGTTGCTATTTCAGTAATTCCGGCCCCGGAACTGATTAAAGCTATCAACTGGCTGATAATTTCAGTAACCGCGGGTAATGTAGCGGGTACTTGAGCCACCAGGCTAGACAGCAACCCCACAACTCCCACTCCCGCCTTGAAAGCTACGAGTAGTGCCGTTAGCTGCGCGATCGCATCTGGTCCTTGGGTGTGAACGTAATCTAAAATTTGTGCGATTGTTGCTACGAGTGCATCCATGCCTATGTCCTTTTAAAGTTTTATTTTACTTAAGCTCGATTTTGAATTGTTTAATAAAGTTTGCTAGAGGAGTGTATGACACTTTTCCTACTGTCCTGGTTCAAGTGTTGAAGCAAACAATTTTCCAGCTTTCGTCTGCTATAACTCTTACAGATTATCTGGTTTTGGTGTCATAACTCCTGGCATAACCCCCCAATTACTAATTACCCATTAGGACTTATTTGTAATTGACAATTCGAGCAAAACTCGCAGCTTCCAAACTCGCACCGCCTACCAGAACCCCGTCAATCTCAGGCATCGCCATAACTTCATCAATATTCTCCGGTTTAACAGAGCCGCCGTACTGAATTGGCACGTCAGGATTAGTCAATTTACTGCGAATCAAACCAATAACTCGGTTAGCTTCCTTAGCTTCGCAAGTATCGCCAGTGCCGATCGCCCAAATAGGCTCGTAAGCAATGACCAACTTATTTTGGTCAACATCAACCAAATCTTTTGCCAACTGAGAAAAAATGTGAGATTCAGTTTCCCCTGCATCTCGCTGCTGCTTGGTTTCCCCAACGCACAGAATCGGAATTAAATCGTATTTCTGAGCAGCTTTCAGCCGCAAATTCACCGTTTCGTCAGTTTCCCCAAAATATTGGCGCCGTTCGCTGTGGCCGATGATGACATAACGGACACCAAGTTCACTAAGCATTGGCCCGGAAATTTCCCCAGTAAAAGCTCCAGACTCTTGCCAGTGAACGTTCTGAGCACCGAGTCTAATCCGGCTGCCGTGCAAATTTTTCGAGAGGACAGCCAAGGAAGTGAAGGGAACGCAAAGCACGACTTCCCGTTCCTCTGGGGTTTCCGTCAGGCAGGACATGAATCCTTGAAGAAATTCTAGGGATTCAGTCCTAGTTTTGTACATTTTCCAGTTGCCAGCAATAACTATTTTCCGCACGGGTGACTCAGTAGCTCTGTGAACATCAAAATCAGGCAAATTATAGTGTAAAGCTTTAGGGTACATTTCGAGCCCTTATTGCCCAAACTCAATACGAGCTTGCTCAACTAAGTCAACGGTGACGACTTCGGTTTCGGCTTCGCGGGCCAACTGCTCGATGCGGACGCGAGCTTGTCCCCGGACAAAATAGGGAATATTTTTCAGCTTCGCCTTGGCTTCTGGCGTCCATTTTAAATCATCGGAAAATTCGGAATCGGGCATGGCGTATTGAGCGATCGACTACAAGCTTTCATGGATCTGGCTTTGATGGAAAGCCTGGATGTCTTAAATTTACCACGAGTTGCGATCGGCCCACACCTGATCACTCGGCCTTAAATTTGTTGCCTAAAATAGCCGACGCTTCTTGTAAAAGCTGATTCTGCTCTTCTCGAATTGCCTCCAACCTTGTCAAAATATTAGCAAGTCGTTCCTGAGACTCCAAGCTGTTTGATTCAACTCCCCTCAATTGTAAACCTGAATTATTTTTGTCTTCGGGATTCTGTGAAACTAATGAGTTTACAGCCACTCCACCGAAATTACTTACAGATTTAGAGCCGAAACTCAAAACCCCTTGCATAAATTTTACAGGGCTTTGCAGAATAAATAACCAGCCTTCTGCAAACAAGCTACCTAAAGCCTGAAAAAAACCTAAGATACTCAATATAAATAGCAGCAAAATTGCTAAAGATACCCAGGGGTGATTCACCAACCAGAAGACGAGAGGGTGAGAATCAATCCAATCTTTAACATTACCATTGATAGCACTTTTGATGGCATCTGAAGCGCCACCGCTCATATTTCCCGCCTTGTTAAGGCTATCTTCTAAGGAAGCCTTAGCCTTTTCTGTAGCTTGATTTACACTCTGTACAGCTTGGCTAGTGCTTTGATTCAGAGTATTGACCGCAGAGTTAGTAGTTTGATTAATAGTTTCTTTAGCAGTTGCCGCAGAGTGAGAAATAGCATCAACAGCTTTGGTGGTACTTTCACTGACGCGGCTAACTGCTTGATTCGCGACTTCCGATATAGAAATTCTAGCTTTTTCTGTTTTCTCCGCTACAGTACCTAAAGCATTGTTCGTAGCTAGATTAACAGTATTAACGGCCGAATTCGTAGTTTAAGTCAGAGCTTCTTTTGCCTGAGACGCAGTTTCGGAGAGAGAAGATTTAGCTTCTGCTGTTGCTTCGGAAACAGAATTTACTGCTTTGCCGACTTGTTCTGTCCAAACTTCTTTCGTTTTTTGAAAGCTTTGAGAAAAATCAGGCAGTGCTACTTCCATAGTAAGTGAGATCCATCAAGTTAATTTACTGTTTCCCAGTGATTATAGTATATATAGCAATGCTTGCAGGAGTCGTAAACTTTTTACCCCACCCCAACCCTCCCCGAACTCGCGGGGAGTCCGTAAGAAATTCACAAATGATGCGAGAATTCCTATAGCAATGCTTGCAGGAGTCATAAATTTTTTACCCCACCCCAACCCTCCCCGAACTCGCGGGGAGAGAGTAAGAAATTCACAAATGATCCGAGAATTCCTATAGTATAGCTTCCATGCCCCCATGCTTTGAAAGATGGTGCCAACGCTTTGACGATGTGTTCCCAACTCAAGCCCAAAGACAGGAGCAAGACTTAAGTGCCAAATAGTTTCCTAAACTTATCCATACTTCATCGCCATTGAGGAAGTTCTATGTTTGCCGTTAAACGAGCGCTAAAATTGAATAACAACGAAGCGACTTTGATGGCAAGACACGCAGGATTCCGGCGTGTAGTATTTAATTTTGGATTAAGCCTGCGAACTCAAATGTATAGTGAGGGGAAATTTACCGACTCGAAGGTAATCAACGAAGTCAAAAAAGTTCTTACCAACTACGTCAAGAAACAACCTGAATTCGGCTGGATGAACCAGTTGTCGAGCCGAGTTTACCAAAACGCTTTGATTGACTTGAAGGATGCGTTTAGTCGATATCGTTCTGGTTCTTCAGGTCATCCGAAATTCGCTAGTCGCCGCTCCGGTCAATCTTTTACGGTTGATTCGTCTAACGGCAAAGTTTTGTTAAATGCTAGTAAAACTATCAAGATTCCTACTTGGGGAACTTTTCGGCTTTACGAAGCCCTAGAGTGTAGTTTTGTCTCTCAAACTTTCACGATTTCAAAAGAAGGAAATCGCTGGTTCGTTTCTTTTTGCGTTGATGCAGAACGTCTCCCGGTTCAGCAACCTGAAAGTTCTGTAGGAATTGATGTCGGCATCAAGTCATTTGCCACGCTGTCAAATCAGCAGGTTTTTGATGCGCCCAAACCGTTGAAAGCCAGTGCGAAAACCAAACTTGCTAAATTGCAACGCCAAGCATCAAAACAGGTAAAAGGTTCTCAAAACCAGCGCCAAACCTACGATATGATTAGTCTCCTCCACGCACGGATAGCTCGTATTCGTTTAGATTTCCTCCACAAGTTGACAACTTATTTAGCTAAAAGTTTCAAGCTAATTAAAATTGAAAACTTGAACGTTCAAGGAATGATGGCGAATCACAAGTTAGCTGGAGCAATATCTGACCTGGGATTTTACGAATTTCAATGGCAACTCGACTACAAGTGTCAAATGTATGGAGCTAGTTTAGTGTTGGTAGACCAATGGTTTCCTAGCACTAAAACTTGCTCGAATTGTGGCAACAAAAAAGATATGCCACTAAGCGTTCGGACTTTCGACTGTCCTGCTTGTGGCAGATCTTTAGATCGGGATTTTAATGCCAGTTTGAACATTTTAAACTGGGAACCCTCGGCTTGAGGGGGATAGCCTACTTATCTTGGGATTAGTCGTCTACCCAACAGCGTAGGAAGTAAACCCTGAATTGTATCTAAAGACGACTTTAGATAGGTTTAGATAAGTTTTATAAAGCAGAAAACACCTATCCCAGATCGCGCAGAACGCTGTAAATGTTTGTTAACAAAGCTTACGCCTTTTTGCACTCTGTGCTTCCTGGTGCGAACCAACGCTCAACCAAGGGCGAAGCTATACGCGATAGTGTGACCATCAGATGTATTCCCCAAAAATAGATCGGACGATCGCTTAAAAATGAGGCCGGAATTTGATGCACCCGAAAAAGGCTGAATTAAGTTGAGAAATATAGCATATTGTCCCACGAGCGATCGCCAGATAACAGGCGATCGTTCGTCAAAGCTCGCTTGACGTTGTAAAAACTGTTCAATGCCCAGAAATAATTACATATTTACAAAAATTAGCACAATTTACCAGACTTTATATCCCCGAAAAAAAGCGAGAAATTTTAAGTAGACTGTGGCTGTTGGTTTAACAAACCCGACGCTGCCTAGGATGTTATTGCGGCAGCTTAGCTGGTGTATAATTTATGACATATTTGCCAATTTTTCACTTTCCATCCCAAGCTCAAAATATGCTAGGCTAAAATGTTTCCAAAGCTTAAGATACACCATGACGTATGTATCAATCATTAGAAGACTCAGCCATTTCGACTAACCCATCTACGGAACCGTCCTCTCTAATTCTTATTGTGGATGACGATGCCTTGATGCGTTTGCAACTTCGACTGTATTTACAGAAGGAAAAATACCGAGTGGCCGAAGCTAGTGATGGGTTGACAGGGCTAGCAGCTTATGAAGAAGTACATCCAGACCTGATCCTGCTAGATGCAGTGATGCCTACTATGGATGGTTTTGCTTGTTGTCAAAAATTATCTGAAGTGCCTCAGAGCGATCGCCCACCTATTTTGATGATTACTAGCTTAGAAGACAAAGAATCTGTCGATCGAGCGTTTGCAGCGGGAGCGGCGGACTATATCACTAAGCCGATTCACTGGGCTGTTCTGCGACAGAGAGTGCGACGCTTGATTCAGCAATTACATTTGCAACAGCAACAAACCCTACTTTACAACCAGCTAGAGGCCGCCAATCGACAATTAAAATACCTCGCGTCAATTGACGGTTTGACTCAGATTGCCAATCGCCGTCAGTTTGACCAACAGCTAGAGGAGGATTGGCAACGGATGACCAGGCACCAAACTCCTTTGTCACTAATTTTGTGTGATATCGATTTCTTCAAGCCTTACAACGATACTTATGGACACCCAGCAGGGGATCTATGTTTACAGCAAGTTGCCGCAGCTCTCAATCGCAGTATTAATAGAGCCGGAGATTTAGTAGCACGTTATGGAGGTGAAGAATTTGTAGTTATTTTACCCAACACAAAGCTTGAGAGAGCCGTGCAAATCGTTAATAAGATCCAGGCTGAAATTCAGGCTTTAGCAATAGTTCATAAGAGCTCTCCTCTGGGCCATTGTATTACTCTAAGCTTCGGTATTACCAGTGCGATTCCTACCCAAGAGTTCCTGCCAGACACTTTAATTACTGCTGCCGATGCAGCACTTTATAAAGCCAAAGCCCAAGGGCGTAATACTTTTTGTACCAATATTCATACTGTTAATCAATTCAACCCTTAACTCAGAAGGATAAAAACTATGCCACTCGTAATTTGGAATGATTCCTTAAGTATTGGTATTCCAGAAATTGACCGCCAGCATAAACAATTGATCGATCAACTCAATACCTTAGTGGATGCCATGTTGGCAAACCGTGGAAAGGAAGAAATAAAAGATATTGTATATTTTTTAGACTTGTATGTAGCACAACACTTCGGCTTTGAAGAAACTTGTATGCAAAGATACAAATGCCCCGTTTCATCTAACAATGCAGCGGCGCATACCCAATTTATTAAAACACTCAGTGAAGTTAAACAGGAACTACAAACCAAAGGATCGAGTCTTTCGTTAGCCATTAAGGTTAATCAACAATTACTAGATTGGTTCGTGAACCATATTAAAAAAGTAGATCGAGAACTCAAGTCGTGTATGAGTAAGCCTTGATTGCTGCCTGAAAGCTTAAATAATCGGTGGTGCGATCTTCATGGAAACTGTTAGGTAAATATAGCCTTTCGAGCTCTCATATGAGGTACTCATGGCCTCCGTGGCCTCCGTGGCCTCCGTGGCCTCCGTGGGCATACCTCACCATGCTTGAGAACCGCTATAACAGATCGGCTCTAGGGCGCTTTTTTTATCGGAATCAGGTCATATTCAGCAACTAGCGATTATAAAAGTTTATGGGAGGGGCTAGCTCAATGCGTAATAAAAGATGGTTAGGTGCGATCGCCCTTCTCACTGGTGCGGGTGTTCTGGGCAACTATTTCAGTTTGTCTCTTTTCTTTGGAGTTGATTTCCTCTTTGGCAGTATTCCCATACTGATTATTACTTACTACTTCGGCTGGGGCTGGGGAGGCTTGACCGGTCTAATTGCAGGCAGCTATACTTATATCCTTTGGCATCATCCATACGCCACGATTATTTTGGTAATTGAGGCTCTGTTTGTAGGGTTTCTTTGCAAGAAGCGCAAACAACCAAATATCCTGTTATTCGATGGGATTTACTGGTTCTTAATTGGAATGCCCCTCGTTTGGCTTTTCTATGGTCAAATGATGCACATGGAGGCGAATCAGACCATCCTCGTTATGTGCAAACAAGCAGTCAACGGCATTTTTAATGCCTTAGTTGCCAGCTTAATCATTTCGTATGCGCCGATTGATCGATGGATTAGTGCTTCAAAGCATCTCGCCATCTCTCTACAACAAACTATTTTTCATCTGTTGGTAGCTTTTGTCTTTCTTCCAGGACTGATACTATTAGTTTTTGATGGTAGATACTTGGTTGGTCAAATCAAAACGACGGTGCAAACGGAGTTACAAACCAACGCAAAAACTATCACTAGCGCAATATCTAGATGGCATCAGCGACATCTCTTAGCTTTGAATACATTAGCTGAAAAATCGCTCCTGCCTGAAGCCGATACTGCTGCTAATACAGCAATTCAATCACCCGAGCTGATCCAACAAAACGTTAGCCTGATCGAGCTGATGTTGCCCGATTTAGACAAAATTTATGTGGCAGATTCATCGGGAACAATTTTAGCTACTTCTTCTCCTTTAAATCAAACCCGCCGGCGGTTGATGGAACAAAGCCCGGAACATAAATCTCTAATTCCCCTGGCTCAAGAGCGGTTGAGACCTTGGATGACTCCTATCCACAAAGATCTATTACTGGACGAACCTCATGTAGGATTGAATGTACCCCTGCAAGTTCAAGGTCGTTTTCTTGGGCTGCTCCACGGTTCATTAGCATTAAGCAAGATCAAAGCTCTCTACATTTTCCAGAGAAACGATCGGCAACTAGGCATTACATTGCTCGATGAAAACAACCGAGTCATTGCTAGTAATCAATCCGACCAAAAACTTTTGACCAGGGTTCAGGAGTCAAAGGACGGCAGCACTCGCACCTTAGAGGGAACCTTGCAGCAGTGGCTTCCTAGCAAGGGCAAGAATCCGATGATCCGTTGGAAAAACTCTCTGTATATACAGGAATTTACAATTAGCTCCGATCTGGACTGGAGATTACGCTTAGAAATTCCAGCCGCTCCCTATGTAGAAAATTTACAAAATCGCTACAAGGCTGACTTGATTATTTTACTCGTCATCACAATGTTGGCATTTTTGTTTGCAACGCTGGTTAGCGAACGACTGGTCAAGCCATTATCCTATTTAGCTAGTGCGACTACTGACTTACCCAACAAGCTTTCAGAAGAAACATTTGAATGGCAACATAGCTCTGTTAGGGAAATCAATGAGCTTGCTGGCAATTTTAAATTGATGGCGATCGTGCTTAATCAAAAGTTTAGGGAGATTAAACAGGCCAACGCCACATTAGAACAGCGGGTTCAAGAACGAACGCAAAAATTATCCAAAATCAATCGATCTCTGAAAGCTGAAATTAAGAGACGAAAACAAGCCGAAGCTGAAGTAAGAACAAGAGAGGCGGCGATACGAGCTTTATATGAAGTCACTGCTACCCAAAATCTCAATTTTGAGCAGCGCATTCAAGCGTTGATTGACATGGGATGTCAGAATTTTGGGCTGGAAAGTGGCATCTTGGGTCGTGTGCAAGATAACCGTTATGAGGTGATGGTTGCGCGATCGCCCGATCAAATCCTGAAACTAGGTGATGTCTTTGATATTAAGCAAACTTTGTGCTGTGAAGCTTTAGACACAAATGAACCCCTAACCATCGAACATATAGGCACCTCAAAATTTCGTTCCCATCCTGCCTATCTTGCCCTTGGCATGGAAGCTTATATTGGAACACGAGTTTTAGTTGGAGGCAAAGTCTACAGTACCCTCAGCTTTTCTAGTAAATCTCCCCGTGCAGACAGCTTTAAATCTGCCCATGTGGAATTACTGAAGCTGATGGCTCAATGGATTGGTAGTGAAATTGAACGGCATGAGGCAGAAGCAGCCCTGGAAGCTAGTGAAGAGCGGTGGGAACTCGCCCTACGCGGTAGTAACGACGGGGTATGGGATTGGAACCTCAACACCAATGAAGTCTTCTTCTCAGCTCGCTGGAAAGAAATGTTGGGCTACGAGGATCATGAAATTCCCCATCACCTGGACGAATGGAGCAAACGAGTGCATCCCAATGAGCTCGGTTGGGTGATGCAAGTAATTCAAGATCACTTGGAGGGCAAAACTCCCTTTTATACTACAGAATTTCAAATGCGTTGTAAGGATGGGAGCTACAAATGGATTTTGGCTCGAGGGCAAGCACTTTCGGATGAAGCGGGTAGAGTTATCCGTATGACTGGTTCTCACAGCGATATCACCGAGCGCAAAAACTTAGAGCAGGAAATTCAAGCTAGAGAGCAATTATTGAATGCTTTCTTTAAAGGAGCTTCCCTAGCAGGGGTGGGGCTGTGTATCCACGATCAGCAGTTTCGATTTTTACAAATCAATGAGGCACTAGCTGAATTTAATGGCCCCTCTGTGGAGGCTCACTTAGGTAAGACAACCGATAATGTTTTGGGAGAATTTTCTGCTGGTGTGAATCCACTATTACAACAGGTTTTAACGACAGGAAAACCTTCCATCAACTTGGAAATTAGCACAGAAGTATCCAGTCAAACTGGTGCCGAGCGCTACTGGCTCGTTTCTCACTTTCCCATTTTCAAGGATGCAGAGCATCCGATAGCGGTGGGTTGCATTCTAATTGAAATTAGCGATCGCAAACGAGCCGAAGCCGAACTGCAACAAATGAGTGCTGCGCTAGAAAATGCCGTGGCAGGCATTTCTCGGCTGGACCCTCAAGGACGCTATATCTCTGTCAATGTGACTTATGCTGCCATCTGCGGATATCAGCAGGAGGAACTGCTAGGGATGGACTGGCAAACAACCGTTCATCCTGAAGATGTGGAGAAGATGGCGGCTGCTTATGAGCAAATGTTGAGAGATGGCAGAGTAGAAGCGGAAGCTAGGGGAAGGCGAAAAAATGGCTCTAGCTTCTATAAACAAGTGGTGATGGTCTCTACTTATGACGAGCAAAATGTGTTTGTCGGGCATCACTGCTTTATGAAGGATATTACCGATCGCAAGCAGGCAGAAGAAGCACTACAGCGACAGTTGCAAAAAGCCCTACTGCTGAAGCAAATTACCCAAGAAATTCGTCAAAGCCTCAATGCTCAGCAGATATTTGAAACGGCTGCTGTTCAGATTGGGCAAGCTTTTGGGGTCAGTCGCTGCTTAATTCGCACATACCTGGACAATCCACATCCTCAGTTTCCTGTCGTTGCAGAGTATCTAGCAGCCGGATCTGCCCCCAGCGGGGAGCATGACATTCTGGCGCTCAGTCCTGCATATACAAAACAGTTGATGGCTCAAGATGAAGCGATCGCCACTCCGGATATCTATTGCGATTCATTGCTCACCTCTGCTCATTCAATTTGTACCAGTCTCAAATTAAGATCGATATTAGCAGTGCGAACCTCTTACCAAGGAGAACCGAATGGTGCCATTTGTTTGCACCAGTGCGATCGCTACCGTAATTGGACTACGGATCAAGTGGAGTTGCTAGAATCAGTGGCGGCTCAAGTAGGAATTGCCCTAGCTCAAGCCCAATTACTAGAGCAAGAAACTCGACAACGAGAAGAATTAACTCTGAAAAACTTTGCCCTGGAGCAAACTAGACGGGAAGCAGAAGCAGCGAGCCGAGCCAAAAGTGAGTTTCTGGCGATGATGAGCCATGAAATTCGCACTCCCATGAATGCGGTTATTGGTATGACGGGACTACTGCTGGATACAGAACTCAAGGCTCAACAGCGAGACTTTATCGAGACGATTCGCAATAGTGGGGATACCCTCCTGAGTATCATCAACGACATCCTTGACTTCTCCAAAATTGAGTCGGGCAAGCTGGAGTTAGAAATGTATCCCTTGAGCTTGAGAGATTGCATAGAAAATGCGATCGACCAACTTGCAGTTAAAGCAGATGAGAAGGATATTGAGTTGGGCTACCTCATCCAGCCTCAGACTCCTAACTTCATTTTGGGTGATGTCACCCGTCTTCGTCAGATTCTAGTTAACTTGCTCAACAATGCGATTAAGTTTACTGAAACTGGGGAAGTTACCATTTCCGTAGAAGCCTCTCTAGTTGATTCTGACAAAACAATTTCTGAGCCAGGGAACTTGTCAGAAAGCTTGTATGAAATCCAGTTTGCCATTCAAGACACAGGCATTGGTATTCCAGCCAACCGGCTCGATCGACTGTTCAAGTCTTTTAGTCAAGTAGATGCTTCGACGACTCGGCAGTATGGAGGGACTGGTTTAGGTCTGGCGATTAGTAAGCGACTTAGTGAAATGATGAACGGCATGATGTGGGTTGAAACCCGAGGTCACGTCGGAGGAACCCCTTCACCAAAATGGCAAGCCACTAAGCTTAATCGAGTCACAATGGGTTCTACCTTCTACTTCACGATTGTGGCATCCTCTGTTGCTACTGAGTTAGCGGAACCGATGGAAATGATACCAGAACTATCTGGCAAGCGTTTATTAATCGTGGATGACCAGCCCACTAACCGACAAATTCTGACATTGCAAGCAGAGAGTTGGGGGATGCAGAGTCTGGCTGCCCAATCGGCTGTGGAAGCGCTCAACTGGCTTGAGACTGGAGAAGCGTTTGATCTCGCTATTTTAGATATGCAAATGCCACAAATGGACGGTCTCACACTCGCCTCAGTCATCCACCAGCATCCTAAGTGCCACCGTTTACCCCTCGTGTTGCTGACTTCAATGGGCTACCCAGAAGCGAGTTCTTCAGCGCTCTCCACCCACTTTGCCGCTTGTTTAAGCAAACCCATCAAACAATCCCAGCTCTATCAAATACTGATCCATGTGCTACAAGGTCAACCGAAAAAAGTTCAACAACAGGTCCCTAGATCTGTTGTTGATGATATGAAGCTGGTCGAGAGACTCCCACTGCGAATTCTTTTAGCAGAAGATCATCTGGTAAATCAGAAGGTGGCACTGCTGCTGTTAGAGCGTTTGGGATACCGGGCCGATATTGCTGCCAATGGATTGGAAGTTTTGGAAGCCCTGAATCGCCAGCCTTATGATGTAGTGCTGATGGATGTACAAATGCCAGAGATGGATGGACTTGAAGCCAGCCGTCGTATTTGTGAGCAGTGGCCGGCTCATACTCGTCCCTGGATTATTGCAATGACGGCAAATGCCATGCAGGGTGATCGCCAGGTTTGTCTTGATGCTGGCATGAATGACTATATCAGTAAACCAATTCGACTAGAGGCTCTCAACCAAGCGCTGAGTCAGTGTCCACCCAACCCGGAACCGCAGCAGGCCCAAAAGGAGGAATCCGATAGCAAGAAGCCAGAAATTGATGTGCCAGCGGTTAACCTCACTGAACTGCAAGCCTTCTGTAGCAGCATCGATCAAGATTCAACCGAGATTTTGAGCTTGCTAGCTAATTGCTACTTGGAGGAAGCCGTAAAGTTGCTAGAAGCTATGAAATTAGCGATCGCCCAAGCGGATACTCAAACCCTAAACCGAGCGGCCCATACCCTCAAAGGCAGTAGTGCGAATCTCAGCGCGGCTCCTCTGGCCCACCTTTGTGCCACGTTAGAAGTCATCAGTACCTCTGGTGAACTAGATCGAGCCTCATCCCTATTTGCTCAAATCGAGGGTGAGTACGATCGTGTCAAGAATACTCTCCAACAAGAACTACAAAAGAGCGAAACTAATTAATCTATGAAAGTCACTTAAATAGGCATCTTTTTGCATCAGGACTTACCCAACTGTCACACGCGATGCAGCCAGGTGGCTATGCGATCGCATCTGCATCTGCGTGAATCAGTGTCAATCCCTTGTCATCTGCGCTTGCTGAAATTTTCTTTTTTTAACCGCAGATGAGGGCAGATAAACACAGATTAACGCAGATGAATGAGATCGAGTCCGGCTGCACCCTGCGTGATTGTTGAGTGTTGACTGTTGGCTGGATTTTACCATAATGACTAATGACTAATGACTAATGACTGCTGTCGAAGCGGAATCTCGATCGCAAACTCAGTACCTTTCCCCAATTCCGAATTGCATTTTAAAACGCCGCCGTGTTTCTCTACCACAATTTGGTAACTAATTGACAGTCCTAATCCAGTACCTTTCCCCACTGGCTTAGTCGTGAAAAAAGGGTCAAATATGCGTTGTCTCATAGATTCCGAAATTCCCGTACCGTTATCAGAAATCCGAATCAGCGCGCTAGGAATAGTACCATTAAGTTGACCGACAGCAGTCGAGATTTTAATTTGAGGAGCTCCCGATTGACCAGCGAGCAACTTGTGCGATTCCAAAGCATCGATCGCATTCCCGATTACATTCATAAATACCTGATTCAACTGTCCAGCATAACACTCAACTCGAGGCAAGATGCCGTATTCTTTCACTAGCACAATGTTTGCACTGTCCGCATTAGATTTCAGTCTGTGCTGTAAAATTAACAGCGTGCTGTCAATGCCCTCGTGAATATCAACCGCCTTCATTTGACTTTCGTCAAGACGAGAGAAATTCCTTAAAGACAGAACTATTTGACGGATGCGATCGGCTCCCACCTTCATTGAAGATAGCAATTTTGGCAAATCTTCTAGCAGAAATTCCAAGTCAATATCTTCACTCAATTTGTCTATTTCAGGACTATAAGCTGGATATTGCTGCTGGTAAAGTTCCAGCAAACTCAGTAAGCTAGCAGTATATTCACTAGCGTGATTGAGATTGCCGTAAATAAAATTAACCGGATTGTTAATTTCGTGAGCAATCCCGGCTACCAGTTGCCCCAAACCCGACATTTTTTCAGTTTGAATCAATTGAGCTTGAGTCTGCTGCAAATCTTTTAAACTTTGAGCGATTTGTTCTGCTTGGCGTCTGGTTTGAGCCAGCAAATCGGCTTGTTGGATAGCAACGCCTAATTGATTGGCAATCTGAGCTAAAAAGTTAACTTCTGAACTTTCCCAACAGCGGGGTCCAGAATGTTGATACGCTGTCAGCAAACCCCAAAGTTCTTTTCCTACAAAAATAGGCGCGCTCGCATAAGCCTTCACCTGAAATTGCTCTAAAATACCAAGGTCACACTCCGAGTGGCAAACTTGATAGATATCGTCAACGGCTAGAGTTTCATTATTGGCATATCTGCCGCCTCGGTTTTCCTGCAAATAAGTATCTTGCCAAACCCTACTGATACCTTTCCCTACCAATTTTATCCAGCCATCTTTCACAAACTCTGCCACATAATGGCCGCTCCAATCAGGATTAAATTGATAGACACCAATTCTATCAACTTGCATAAACTGACAAACTTCTTGGGTTGCACTCTTAAAAATCGCGTTGATATCGAGAGATTCTCGAATCTTAGCCACCACTTCAAACAGTATCCGCTGTTGCTCGGCTGCCCACTGCAAATCAACTGATTGCTGCCGCGTTTTAGCCAACAAATCTGCTTGTTCTAATGCTACACTCAACTGAATTCCCACTTGCGTAGCAAACTGAATTTCGGAAGTGTTCCAATGGCGCAAACCGCTGCACTGGTGCACGCACAGCAAACCCCAAAGTTCGCTGCCATTCATCAGCGGCATAATCACCTGAGCTCTAATTTGAAATTGAGCTAAAAGAGCAACATGGCAGTCTGAAAGTCCAGCATTTTCGACATCTTGTAGCACTTGAATGCGTCCCTGACTATATTTTTGGGCATAGTTTTCGCTAAAGAAATGATCGCGAACTTTTACATTCATTGCCGAAGAAAAACCAGGCAAAACATCTTCGGTAATAAATTCCCCTTCATTAAATTTTAAACTAGGATCAAAGCGATAAATGCCAACTCTATCGGCCTTTAATACCCGCCGCACTTCTGTAGTTGTAGTACGAAAAATTGTATCTAAATCGAGAGATTGTCGAATCTTAGCAACTACCTCAAACAGTATTCGCTCCTGCTCTGCTACCCGCTGCAACTCAACTGCTTGCTGCTGAGTTTGAGCGAGCAAATCTGCTTGTTCTAAAGCGATGCTTAGCTGAGCGGAAATTTGGGTAGCAAACTTAATTTCGGAAGATTCCCAGTTGCGGGGAGCCGAACATTGGTGTACGCACAGCAACCCCCAAAGGTCGTTGCCTTTCATAATCGGTGCAACTAAAGTAGCTTTGACCTGAAATTGCTCCAAGACTTGCTGAAAGCAATCTTCCAGTCCGGCTTGTCTGATGTCAGACATGGCGTGAACTCGCCCCTGAGAGTAGAGATTGGCGTAGTTTTCTCCAAAGCAGCGATCGTTCACTTTGACTGCCATTGCTGACAGAAAATCTGGCAAAACATCTTCGGCCACGAATTCGCCATCGTTAAATTCCGATGCGGCATCGAAGCGGTAAACCCCAACTCTATCTGCATTTAAAGCCCGTCGCACTTCTTGGGACATCGTGCTAAAAATCTTGTTCAAGTCGAGGGATTTCCGCATTTTGGCCACGACTTCAAACAGCACTTGCTGCTGTTGGGTCAACTGCTGTAGTTGAGCGGTGCGCTTTTGAACTTGATTTTCTAAATTTGTGTTAATTTCCTCTATTTGTTGATCGAGTTTGTAGTGGTTAATAGCATTAGAAAAGTGGTTGCAAAAAATTTGGATCAATTCAATTTCTTCAGCCTTCCATTCGCGAATTTGAGCTGTTTTTGACTCTTTCCACGCTTCAAAAGATATCCGAGATTGGGCGAGCCGCTCGTCGCTATCAAACTGTCTAGCCCAGAGAGTTTCGGTGTCAAATTCTTCTCGAAAAATGGTCAAGTAACCGAATATTTGCTGGCGGGTTCTGAGCGGTACGACTAAAATGCTGCGAATTTTGGTCGATCGAAATGCAGGTTGCAGGCTTCTCAAACTGCTAAGTTGGTACAAGTCGGGAATTGCCCAAACCTGTTGCTCGCCGGATTTAAAATATTCGTGCCAGACGCTGTATTGCTCAACCTGCGGGTATTTTGCCGAAATTGGCATCTTCGGCCCTGAGCCGCAAGTGTAGACTGTGAGTTCGCCAGTGGAGTTATCCGAATAGGGAACTAGATTCGGAACTTTGCTGCTGTCGGAAATGAATGGTGTGGCGAAAATGCACAGCCTGCCGCCGGCGGCGTCTAGTGCTGCTACCGATTCTGCCAAAGCTGTTTGGAGTTCAATCGCTGGCTGGGAGTTAAGGGCTGCGGCGACGCGGTTGACTGCGGCTTCCCGTTGAGCTTTCGCCCTCGCTCGGGCGAGGAGGGTTGATTGAGCTATGGCGACGCCGAGCTGATCTGCCACCATCTGAACGCCTTGGAGTTCGTTTTCTGCCACACTCCGGGACTCGGAGTGGTGAGATACCAACAACCCCCAGAATTCTTCGCCGTGAAAAATTGGTACTACTAAGCAAGCCTTGACGCCCAGTGCAGTCAAGTATTCAGCGTGGCAGGGGTCAACCGCGCGAAAGCGCACTTCGTCGGGCAGCAGTTGGCCGGAAACCGCCTCGCGGCGCGGACTTTGGCCTAGCTGCCCGGAATCTATATCGACGATCGATCGCACCTGTACTTGCGCGAACAGTTCGCGGGCGTGAGGGGGAATATCGTCTGCTGGAAAATGCAGACCCAATAGGGATGGCAAGCGGTTGCCGTTAATTGATTCGGCAATCACTTCACCGCTACCGTCGCTATGAAATTTGTAGATTTTTACTCTGTCTGTTCCCAAGAAGGATTGAACTTCTGCTGCTGTTGCGCTCAGAATTTCGGGTAGTTCTAGAGAGCGGCGAATGCGGTTGGCGATGCGTTCGAGCAAATTTGCTCGATCGAACCTCACCTTGAGATTTTCGATCTTTAATGAGTCCATTATTAATCTTTTGCTTTCCTAGCAATAATAGTAAGTGGCCCAAAAGTTTTGTGCCTGTTAAAAAATTCGGCAAGCACAGCCATTTAATAAAATATAAATATCCTGATGCCGATCGTCGATTAGTTTTGCACCTGTAGCGATCTGCCTTAAAATTGCAACTTTCCATTGCAACTTTCCATTGTGGGGGATTAAAACTTTTGTACTTTAAATATAAACTTTGTAGCACCTGCCTTGCAAGCTCTTTACCCCAACGGATTAAAATTGTCAAGTTTCAAGACTTGCAGAGTCATTCACCGCCACCGATGAAGGTCGCACCGAAATATCTCAGTCCTGGATGCAAAAGCTCGCTGAAGAACGAGCTGACGGAAAGAAACAGCATTGAATTCAACAGGTTAACTCAGAAACCTGGTTTCTACGTCTAGGATTGTATCTGCTGCTAGGGGGTTCGGAGAACAGTTGATCGACAATCGGCAGCTTTTTTCAGATATTGGAGCAAAAAAAAGCTCCTGCCGTTAAGCAGGAGCCTTTTTCGATTAGACAATCAAATCAGAAATAAGTTCGATCGATTAGTCTAAGTCTGGCATAGAAAGTACCGCTTCATTTTCGCGATCGATACCCTTCTCAAAGCCAGCGACAGCCGCGCGAGCGCGACCAGCGTGCCACAAGTGGCCGACCAAGAAGAAGAAACCCATCACAAAGTGGAAACAGGACAGCCAAGAACGAGGAGAAGTGAAGTTAAACGAGTTAACTTCAGTCGCCACACCGCCCACAGAGTTCAAAGAACCCAAAGGAGCGTGAGTCATATATTCAGCCGCGCGGCGAGCTTGCCAAGGCTGAATGTCATTCTTGATTTTGTTCAAGTCCAAACCGTTAGTACCGCGCAAGGGTTCCAACCAAGGGCCTTGGAAATCCCAGAAACGCATCGTTTCACCGCCGAAAATGATTTCGCCAGTAGGAGAGCGCATCAGGTATTTACCCAGACCGGTGGGGCCTTGTGCAGAACCGACGTTAGCACCCAAGCGTTGGTCGCGGATCAGGAAGGTCAAAGCTTGCGCTTGAGAAGCTTCCGGGCCCGTCGGGCCGTAGAATTCGCTGGGGTAAGCAGTGTTGTTGAACCAGACAAAGCAGCAAGCGATGAAGCCCATCAGGGACAAAGCACCCAAGCTGTAAGACAGGTAAGCTTCGCCAGACCAAATTAAGGCGCGGCGAGCCCAGCCGAAAGGCTTGGTCAAAATGTGCCAAACACCACCAGCGATACAAATCAGGCCGAGCCAGATGTGACCGCCGATGATATCTTCCATGTTGTTGACGCTGACAATCCAGCCTTCGCCACCAAAAGGAGAGCGCACCAAGTAGCCAAAAATCACAGCCGGATTCAGAGTGGGGTTCGTGATAATACGCACGTCGCCGCCGCCCGGAGCCCAAGTGTCATAGACACCGCCGAAGAACATGGCCTTAGCTACCAGCAGCAGAGCGCCGCATCCCAACAGAATCAGGTGGTAGCCGATGATATTGGTCATCTGGTTCTTGTCTTTCCAGTCGTAGCCGAAGAACGAAGAGTATTCTTCGAGAACTTCCGGGCCGCGAACGGCGTGATAAATGCCGCCCAAACCGAGAACAGCAGATGAAATCAAGTGAAGAACGCCGACTACGAAGAACGGGAAGATATCAGTGACTTCACCGCCGGGGCCTACGCCCCAACCCAAAGTAGCGACGTGGGGCATCAAAATTAAGCCCTGTTCGTACATGGGCTTTTCTGGGATAAAGTGAGCGACTTCAAACAAAGTCATTGCACCGGCCCAGAACACGATCAAGCCAGCGTGAGCGACGTGTGCGCCCAGCAGTTTGCCGGAGAGATTGATTAAACGAGCGTTGCCAGACCACCAAGCGAACCCGGAGGATTCTTGGTCGCGACCGCTTGCGTAGGAATTAGAGAGCGTTACCACCCGGTAGAACCTCCAACGATTTTAGATTTTGGATTTTGGGTTTTTTTGTTCCCCAGTAGGGCACGGGAGTACCTGGCCTGCGCCGGGGAATTGGGATTTGGATTTCAGATTAATTTAAAAAAACTAAATTAATCTGAAATCCAAATCCTGATTTTTTTAAAGTGCGTTACCGCGAGGCAGAACTTCTTCAGGGAAGATGAAGTTTTCGTGGGGTTGGTCAGTCGGAGCCATCCAAGCACG
>NZ_JAUBTR010000160.1:0-3648 GCF_036705045.1 Microcoleus sp. BR0-C5 | reverse complement strand
ATGTCGCTCATGTTTCTGTGTCAAAAAAGCTTTATGATGTGATATTACCACGAACTGTTACTATTTTGGAGATGTCTCAGGTACAAGTCCTGGCATTGAACCCCTCCAACCTTGAATCAAAGAAGCTAAGGGAACGCAGGTATCTCTGAGTAGGGCTTCACTAACAGCAGTTTCCACCCCATTAAGTTTGTTGTACAGGGAAGTCCGACTGACGTTTAACTTAACTGCTTTAGCTTTATAAGCGGCATTTACGGAAGGATGGATTCCACAGACAACCAAGCTCATCAAATTGACTAGACTAGAAAATAGTAAATCCCGGGTGTACTGAACTTCAGCATTGTTCTCAAAAATTCTTTCAATGGAGTCCGGGCTAAATGTTCTTTCCATTAAGGCTCGCATCATCACACTGACTGGGCTGTGTTTAACAAATTTTTCAAAGATAGCATCCAACATTGGAATTACTCTCCCCTGGTTTTTACTGACGAATATTACTTAACTTACCCAAAGAAACAGAAATTCTCGCTCAAGAATCTGCTCCAGGTTGTCTCAAGGGTCACACCCCTGATGTTTTTCCGGTCCCTCCCTCATAGACGATGACTCTATGAAGTTCAACACAACGAGCCGGGCCACTCAAATCTTAGAACCCCATTATCCCTTCTCATCGGGAGCCAAACCTGATTCGATTCTATTGTAATTGAAGGGGGCAGGCCTTCTTAGTGTGCAAACGGCACGCTCTATGACGCCATATACTGCCTGAAAGCTCTCAATGGCTAGGAAATGACCTCGTTTGTATTAGCTTCCCTGGACCAAGTTCGCTCTGTCAACAGGTATTTTTGATTCATTTGAGCGCCACCTTATATACAGCACCCCCTAAAGTTACCCTTTATAAGGTGTCATTAATTTCTGATATTTGAGAATTCATGGAGCCTAAAAGGAGCCATTTTAGGCTCCTTTTAGGCTCCACACCCGACAAAGTATCGGAATATCAAGGGTTTTGGCCTGTTTTTCCATCACCTTGACAGGGCTAACCTTCTACCCCCCACTGAGAAAGCGGATTGAAACCCGACAAAAATTGGTTTGGCCGATGGAACCTGCGGAACTGATTACAGCCATGAAGATGCAAGCCGACAGGGGAGGGTTGCGCTTTGAAGCTGGCTTGAGCCACTCGATTCTCAATGATGTGCAGGGGGAGCCTGGGGCAATGCCACTGCTGCAATATGCCTTGCAGGAACTGTGGAAGCGACGGCGGGGACGCTGGCTGTGCGATGAGGAGTACCAGGCGATCGGTAAAGTCCAAAAGGCAATAGCTAAAACAGCAGATGATTTTTACAATAGCCTACCAGCTAAGAAACAAGAGCAAATCCAGAATATTTTCTTGCGCTTAACTCGCCTGGATAAGAATGCCATACAGGGAGAGAAGCGACGGGACACCCGCCAGCGAGTAGAGTTAGAGGATCTCGTGTCCAGTGCGAGCAATCTGGCAGAGACTAAGAAGTTGGTACAGCAGCTAGCTGGTGAAGGGGTACGGCTAGTAGTCACCAGTCGGAACGAAACTACCGGGAAGGAAGAAGTAGAAGTCGCCCATGAAGCTTTAATCCGCTATTGGCCAACGTTGCAGGAATGGTTGAATCAGAACCGCAACGACTTGCAACTACGAGAAAACATAAATCAGGCGGCAGAAGATTGGCACCAGCACCGGGATCAGCCAGACAAAAACAGCTATTTAATACATCAGGGCGGAAGATTAGAAGATGCAAAAGTGCTGTTGAAACAGCCGAAGTTTGTGCATCTCAACCAAGAAGAAGCTGAATATGTCTTGGCTTGTTTGGAGTTGCGCGATCGCATCCGCAGGCAAGAAAAACAACGCAGACATCGCCTGCTTTTCGCCGCTGTCAGCTCAGCTTTTGTCTTTGCTGGATTTGCTATCTTTGCTGGATATCAGTGGCGGCAAGCAGAAGTTGAGGGAATTCAGGCGTTAAGTAATTCCTCAGAAGCTAAGTTGGAAGTCGATCAATTAGAGGCATTGATAGGAAGTTTACAAGCTGGAAAAGAAGTTAAGCAACTGTGGAGATCAAACACAATTTTAATGAACGAAGTCATGGGCAGGCTGCACAAAGTAACTTATGGAGTCACAGAAATCAATCGCCTAGAAGGGCATAAACGCTCAGTTACGGATGTCAGTTTTAGCCCTGATGGCCAGCTACTGGCGAGTACTGGAGTTGATGGCACAGTTCGTTTGTCAGATTTACATGGCAAAGAACTAATTAAATTTGGAGTGAGTAAAGAGCGTGTTAGAAATATCTACTTTAGCCCGGATGGTCGGCTACTGGCGACTGGTGGTGAGGATGGGACTACAAAATTGTGGGATTTGAAGGGAAACCTAAAGAGGGAATTTCCTAAGCATAAGGGGGTATTTAACATCAGTTTCAGCCCAAATGGTCAGACTATCGCCACTGGTTCTGGGGATGGCATGGTTCGCTTATGGAGTTTGGACGGCAAATTATCAGAAGAATTTCCTGCCCATAATATCGGTAGTAATACAAAAGTCTGGGGTATCAGTTTTAGCCCAGATGGTAAGACTATCGCTACAGGTTCTGGAGACCGCACCGCCAAGTTGTGGGATTTAAACGGAAAACTATTAAGCGAATTTAAAGGGCATAAAGATACGGTGTTTAGTGTTAGTTTTAGTCCCGATGGTCAAAAACTTGCCACTGCCTCTATGGACAGCACTGTCAAGTTGTGGGATTTGAAAGGAAAAGAGTTGAGAGAATTGTCAGGACATAGAGACTGGGTGTTTAGCGTCACTTTTAGTCCGGATGGTCAGAACATTGCCACTGGTTCAAAGGACGGCGTTGTTCGCTTCTGGGATTTGAATGGAAAACTCTTGCAGGAATTTAAAGGGCATTCAGACGCAGTTAGGAGTGTTATTTTCAGCCCAAATGGCAAGCTTTTGGCAAGTGCGGGATACGACAACACTGTCCGCTTGTGGAATTTGCAATATCGCCCGCAGCTAACTGATTTTAAAGGGCACAAAGGGACTGTGTGGAGTGTCAGTTTTAGCCCTGATGGCGAGATCCTAGCAACTGCTGGAGCTGATGGCACTGTCCGCCTGTGGGATTATTTATCAGGCGAGCAGTTAGGGGAATTTAAAGGTCATAAAGGTGTAATTTGGAAGGTGAGTTTTAGCCCGAATGGCAAACATTTAGCTACATCAGGAGAGGATGGCACCGCTCGCTTGTGGAGTTTA
Source organism: Microcoleus sp. BR0-C5 (assembly GCF_036705045.1). Lineage (NCBI taxonomy): Bacteria > Bacillati > Cyanobacteriota > Cyanophyceae > Oscillatoriales > Microcoleaceae > Microcoleus > Microcoleus sp. BR0-C5. The sequence goes on along the minus strand of NZ_JAUBTR010000160.1, from coordinate 401 downwards.
TTTGGTAAGCTGTTGCACATTTAAACTGTGATACAAGCATTGCCCTTATTTTTGATTTTGCGACCCCATTTAATTATTAATTCTCCTTCATTTAAGAGACGATGCAATAAATACTCTAGCTCTTCAATAGATGTAAAAAGTCGATTGGAAATATATTCTTTTTTCGAATGCCATACTAATTCAGCTAAGTTATAGTCTGGGCTGTATTCGGGGAGGAATTCTAAATGAAGATTAGGCATTTCTGTTTCAACTTTTTTCAGGTACTCTTCTTTTTTATGAAAACTAGCATTATCAAGGACAATCACTATTTTCGCTCCTTTTTCAGCAAATTCTGAGGCTTGATTACCTGCTGATACCCATTCATTGATTAGCTCTTCATAAAAGAGTTTTAGCACTTGATA
>NZ_JAUBTR010000054.1:0-49777 GCF_036705045.1 Microcoleus sp. BR0-C5 | reverse complement strand
AATTATGAGTTAGCTCTAGGGGGATTAAATTGAAAACTTTCTATTATAGCATAGATTTTTTTTGCAAGAGGTCTATTTGAGACTTCCGTTCTTTGGGCTGTGCGTATTTCTTGTTTAACACTTATAGCGATATGATACCATTATTGTTTATAATTGCTTATAAACTCAACGAAGTTTTACAATACCTTTGCATAACAATCAATAGTAACTTTTCAGCTACGCATCAGTTTACGACAAATTTTAACCAGAAATTGTTGCATTTGCTACTATCAACAAATAAGCAAGCTTTAATAGCGACTTACAAAAGTTATTAAAAGCGATCGCCAAGCATGAATTATATCAAATCCGGTTAGTATCGGAATGATATACAAGTGCGAGCCTCCCGATCGCTGTCGAAAGCAAGGCGGGAGAGTGGGAAAGTGGGAGGATTTCTCTTCTGCCCTCTTCCCCTTTCCCTCTTCCTTCGATATTCTGGGATTATTTCAAGGAAAAAATCCGCACTCAGACCATCGTGCCACTGCTATTCAAAGCGCACAGAAATCCGCTTCTTTGTAAAACTCCACAGTTCATTTTTCAAACAGTAGTCTAGTTCTTTTGCCCACTTTCGTTTTAATAAAGCCTTGATTTGTTACTTTCCACTGAAAAATTAGGCAGGGTTACGCCACGGTGAATCTTCGGTGTAAGCTAAAGCTACTCGTTTTGGATCGCGACTATTCCAGTCATCTTCTGCGATTTGAACTTTAGTTTTAGCAATTTCCCGCGTAAAAGGCGGCAGTGGTGGTTTAGTTTCCATCGGGTTGAATGATTTTGCTCCTTTTCAACGAGTCATCGAACTTAGCATAATAATGAACACAGCACAAGACCACTATAACCAGCAACTTGCTGCCGTTTACAGTTGGATGTCAGGAAATCCTGAAGCAGCGATCGAACGAAATCACGCTCTTTTTTGTCAATTGGCGCTCGACTCCGCACCGCGAGGATTAGCCATTGATTTAGGTGCAGGCTCAGGATTTCAATCTATTCCTTTAGCGCAATTAGGCTTTTCGGTAGTAGCTATAGATTTCTGTGAAGCCCTACTTTCAGAGTTACGCGATCGCGCTAAACATCTTTCCATCCGTACCATTCACGACGATCTGCTTAATTTCTCGCAACACATTCAGGAACAGGCGCAGCTCATTATTTGCATGGGCGACACACTTACACACCTAGAATCATTGAGTGCTGTCGATTCATTACTTTTGGACATTGAGCGCTGGCTGATTGAAAATGGGATGTTGATTTTAACTTTCCGCGATTATGTTTCAGCAGAGCTTCATGGCTCTCAGCGTTTTATTCCTGTACAAAGTGATGAATTTACAATCCTCACTTGTTTCTTGGAGTATCAGGAAAACAGCGTAGCAGTCCATGACTTACTATATCAAAAACAGGGCGATCGGTGGTCATTCAGTGCCAGTTCTTACCAAAAACTGCGGCTCAATAAAAATTGGTTGTGCGATCGGCTATCTGAAATAGGTTTACAGGTACTTCAGAACGAGATGATTAATGGAATGGTTTGTATCATTGCCAAGAAATTATATTAGAGACTTTATATTAGAGATAACCGAGAGTCGCTGTAGTGACTGTTCCGAAATTTACAGCCCCATCCAAGGCTTAGAAACTGAAATCTCAGGAAACCTGATATGAAACTCCTCCGATGGCTGACATTGTGCTTCCTCTCCTTGACGCTCACCCTCTGGCTGGGCTGTTGCTCCTCCCCACCCCAAATCCAGGCGGTGACGCTCAATTTGGGTGCGTCAGCCATGGTTCGCACTGCCATGGAGGAAATCGATCGACTCTATGAGCAGGAACACCCCCATATCTGGTTGAATCCGACATTTGCCGGAACAGTCGTAATTCGGGCAGCCATTGAGCAGGGGGAACCTTTTGATGGGATTTTGTTATCCGATATTTCACCCCTGGATGCGTTGCAAGCCCAAGGGCTGATTCTGCCGGAAAGCCGTCGGGAGTTAGTGACCACCGATATTGTGGTGATTGCTGCGGCTGATTCTGCGGTGCAACTGAATGATGTGCAGGAGTTAGCGAGCGATCGCTTCAAAACGGTGGCAATGGGCAACAAAGACCTGACGGTTGGCAAATATACCCACCCCATTTTGAGTCGGTTAGGCATCCTTCAGGCAGTGGAATCCAAGGCAGTCTGGGCAAAGGTGGATGTGCGGGAAGTCTTGCGAGCCGTCGAGCAGGGAGAGGCAGAGGTGGGCATTACCTTTCTGCCAGAAGCCAAAGCTTTTTCCAAGGTCAAGGTATTAGCCACCGTATCGCCCGACCTCTATGAGCCAATTCGCTCCGGTGCCGCTGTGGTTAAAACCTCTCCCCATCTCCAGGAAATGCAGGCGTATCTGGACTTTTTAAGCACGGATCGGGCAATGACAGTCTTTCAAAAATTTGGACTCCGCCCTCTGCGGTCTTAGATCGACGAAACTAAGCACGAGACAGACATGATGAAACAACACTCTAACTTTCTCAAAACCGTTGCCGGGAGCCTGGGAGCAGCCACTTTCCTGGCATTAGCAGTGAGTGGAATCGCATTTTGGAGCGCTAACCGCACCTTAGAAACTAACCGCCAGATCGCCCAACATCTAAAAGCGCTCAATAGTTTGGAAGCGTTGACCAGTGCATTTCAGGATGCTGAAAAGATCCAGCGGCAATACCTGCTCGCGCCAAACAAAAATGACTTCAGGAAATTTGGGCTTAGGATGATCGATGTCGATCAAGAATTGCGACAATTGCAAAGCTTGCTAGAGAACGATCCCCGCCAACAGGCAGCTACCAAGAGCCTGGAAGAATTTATCCTGCGTCGCATGGGGGAACTCCGGCAGGGCTTAGAACTCCGGGACACCAAAGGGCTGGCGGCGGCGATCGATCGCACCCCCCCGCGACTGCTCGACGAGATTACGCTGCTGACCCAGAAGATCGAAGCGATCGAAACTGTAGGGTGGCGGCAGAAACAGCAAGCGGCCACCCACACAACCCTTCTAGCAATGATGGCATTTCTGGTGGGCATCACCCTCAACCTAGGAATTATTCTGTTGACTTACCGCCTGATTTGCAGTGAAATCCTGAAGCGGAATCAAGCCGAAACCGACCTTCAGCAAAGTAACCAGACGTTTCAAAACCAGACTAGCCTGTTGCAACTAATCCTCAACAGCATGAGCGATGGCGTGACCGTTGCCGATGAAAATGGTCGATTGCTGCTGTTTAACCCCGCTGCAGAGCAGATGTTTGGCAAAATAACCGAAAGCCAGCCGGAAGAAGGGTCGGAGCAATATGGACTGTTTTATGCCGATGGGGCAACTCCGCTCCTAGCGGAGCAAATTCCCTTAGTACGGGCTGTTCGGGGTGAGGAAGTAGACAATATGGAACTTTTTAGCCGTCATAGCAAAGCCCAACAAGGCATCTGGATGACAGTTAGTAGCAGACCGCTCAAAGATGCCAGTGGTGCATTGAAAGGGGGAGTTGTTGTGTGCCGCGATATTAGCGATCGCAAGTCCACAGAACTACAAATATTGCGGGCAAAAGAAGCAGCCGAAGCCGCCAACCGCACCAAGAGCGAGTTTCTTGCCAACATGAACCACGAACTCCGCACCCCCCTCAACGGCATCCTCGGCTATACCCAAATCCTCCAGCGCGACCCCGCAACCACCGCCAAACAGATGAAAGGATTGGGGGTGATTTATCAATGCGGTTCCCATTTACTCACCCTGATCAACGACATTCTGGATCTGTCCAAGCTGGAAGTGCAAAAGATGGAACTCTATCCCCAGGATTTCCATCTGGCTAACTTCCTCTCTTCTACTGTGGATATTTGCCGCGTCAAGGCAGTGCAAAAAGGCGTGGAGTTTCATTACCAGCCCGCGAGCAACCTGCCCACTGCCGTCCATGCTGACGACAAACGCCTGCGGCAAGTGTTGCTCAACCTGCTCAGCAATGCGGTCAAATTTACCGATTTTGGCACCGTCACGTTTCGGGTAGAAGCGGTGGAGTCAGAAGACTCAAATTCAGAACTCAAAACTCAAAACTCGAAACTTTCAAGAATTCGCTTCCAAATTAAAGACACTGGCATTGGCATTGCCACAGAAAAACTATCCACGATTTTCTTACCCTTTGAGCAGGCCGGGAAACGCGATCGCAACATCGAAGGCACTGGACTAGGACTTGCCATCGGTCAACAAATCATCCAGAAGATGGACAGCGAAATTCACGTCGAGAGTGTAATGGGCCAGGGCAGCAGTTTTTGGTTTGAGATCGACTTGCTTCCAGCATCGGATTGGACAACACAAAATGCGATCGCCAACCACAAGGTTATTGGCTATCAGGGCGAACGACGCAAAATTCTGGTCATTGACGATCGCGAAGAAAACCGTCTGGTGGCAGTGAATATGTTGGAACCGCTGGGCTTCAAGCTGACAGAAGCTGATAATGGGCAGGCAGGTTTGGATACCACTATCCAGACGCGACCCGACTTGATTATTACCGATGTACATATGGCGATTATGGATGGCTTAGAAATGACCCGCCGCCTGCGACAATTGCCAGATTTTGCCAAAACTCCGATCATTGCCTCCCCTGCTACTCTCTCTCAGGTGGATATACAGGAAAGTCTGGATGCAGGGTGCAATAGCTTTTTCCCCAAACCGATCGAGTTTACTGGGTTGCTTGCCGAATTGCAGCGATATCTACAATTGCAGTGGATTTACGAAACCGAAACAGAGGCGACTCAACCCGCTGTCAGCAACGCCGATGAGGTTAGCATGATAATACCCCCTACTGCTGAACTGGCAACCCTCTATGCTGCCGCTCAGGGTGGTTTTATGACCGATATCCAGCAGGAAGCCCATCGCTTGAAGCAATTAACGCCGGAATATATTACCTTTGCGAACCGAGTTCTAGAACTGAGTCAACAGTTTGATGAGGAAGCCATTCTGCGTCTAATCGAGCCACGGGTTTAGCCACTTAATCTCGATCCACCATCAACCATTGATCGCTTCAATATATTTAGGAGTTTGCTAATGTCAGTCTATTCTATCTCTCAAGAAAACACGATCTTAGTCGTAGATGATACCCCAACCAATCTGCAAGTATTGTTTGATGTGTTGAGCGAACAGGGCTACCGGGTGGCGATCGCCAAAAATGGTGAAACTGCCCTGCAACGAGTGCAATCGTCTGAGCCAAATTTGATTTTGCTGGATGTGATGATGCCGGGGATCGATGGTTTTGAAACCTGTCAGCGGCTCAAAGCTAATCCGGCCACTCGCGATATTCCAGTTATTTTTATGACCGCCCTCTCCGACTCGGCGGATCAGGTCAAAGGGCTGAGCCTGGGTGCTGTAGACTACATCACCAAGCCGGTTCAGCATGAAGAAGTCTTGGCACGGATTCGGGTGCATCTCCAACTGCGGAATGCCACCCGGATCATGGAACAGCGCACCAACGAACTCAACCAGGCATTAGAAAGTTTCAAGCAAGCCCAAGTGCATCTAGTGCAAGGTGAAAAAATGTCTGCCCTAGCCCAATTGGTGGCGGGAGTGGCACACGAAATCAACAACCCGGTGAATTTCATTCAAGGCAACCTGAACTATGTCAAAGAATACACTCAGGATCTGCTGAACTTGGTGCAACTTTACCAGAAGCACTATCCCAACCCGGTACCAGAAATCCGAGAGCGGGCAGAATACCTGGAGCTGGAATTTTTGCAAGAGGATTTGTGGAAGATGCTGGGTTCGATGAAAATGGGGAGCGATCGGATTCGCCAACTGGTGCTCTCGCTGTGCAACTTCTCCCGCCTTGATGAAGCGGACTGCAAACCCGTTGATATCCATGCAGGTATCGATAGCACTCTGTTGATTTTGCAACACCGTCTGAAAGCCAGACCCGATTTTCCTGCCATCCAAGTCATCAAAAACTACGGGCAATTACCGGAGGTCGAATGCCACCCCAGTCAACTTAACCAGGTATTTATGAATATCCTCAGTAATGCGATCGACGCCTTGCAGACATCAGGTGTCAGGGATAACCAACAACCTACTATTACCATCAGCACCTCGATCAGTAGTGCTAACTCGATCGCAATTAGCATTGCCGATAATGGAGTCGGTATCCCGGAACTCATTCGCTCTAAACTATTCGATCCGTTCTTCACCACCAAACCCGTGGGCAAAGGCACTGGTTTGGGACTGTCGATCAGTCATCAAATCGTCACTGAAAAACACGGTGGCAAGATTGAGTGTGATTCCACTCTGGAGAAGGGTACTGAGTTTGTAGTAAAGATTCCGCTGCGACAGGTCATGGCACAGGTTGCTTAAAAGAACGGTTACGGTTGCCGCAACAATTATCAATCTATTTGAATACTCTTTATCTTAGAGAATAGTAATTAGGATTTTATGGTAACAGGACTTACTCACAAACTAATACTGTAGGGTGTGTATTACGCACCTTAACCCCTACCAGTAACGCATTCAACTATTTTTTACTAACAGATAAGCCCAGACGCATCTAAGTTTTACCGTCACTTCCGATAGAATTCTTGTGGGGTATCCCGCCCGCCCGAAAAATAAAATTTAGATGCCCAACAGCTTACTGTAGGGCGAAGCACACGGCACTTTACCCTCGGCCTAGTATCTCGGGCTCCATCCTCACTCCCCCAGGATCAATCCCAAATAGCCGTTGCTAATATTCGCGACTCATGTATGACTTGACTGATGTCACAATGTACGCGAAACTTTACATACAACTGATGTATTGCTTCTACTTATTAATAACTTATGTTAAGTTGTGACTCAAAACCTATCAATTCGTCAAAATTGATATAGCGCTTTGTCAGTCAGCCAACTCTCAAGAAGCTACTTCAGGAGGCATCGTCCCTGGCTTGCTGGTGTCGGTGTCTGTTCTCAATATTCCTATTCAGTCAGCCCGCATTATGGAAACACTAGAGTTTGTGATCTATCCAGATGGCCGCGTACAGGAAACAGTCACCGGCATTGTCGGTGCTTCCTGTGCTGAGGTAACGGCTGCAATTGAAGCTCAGCTCGGCGTGGTGCTTCACCAAGAGTCAACATCGGAATATTTCACACAAGCGCTGCATCAGTCAGCCGAAGCGACGGCCCAAGTGGCTTTTAGCGATTGGTAATTTTTTTTGTTGAGTTCACTTAAATTTTTTTGGAATCACCATGTCACACTTTAGCCAAATTAAGACCCAGATCCGCAATTTGAATTCTTTGGAAGCTGCTTTAACTGACTTGGGTATCGACTGGAAGTCGGGCCCAACTGAGGTGCGTGGCTATCGCGGCCTAACCAGCACTGCTGAGGTGGTGATTGAGCAAAAAAACGGCTACGACGTAGGTTTTAGCTGGAACGGGACTGAGTATGAATTGGTGGCTGACTTGCAATTTTGGCAGCAAGCTTGGTCTGTAGACCGTTTTCTGAATAAGGTGACTCAGCGCTACGCTTACCATACTGTGGTGAATGAAAGCGCTAAGCAGGGTTTCCAAGTTTCTGAGCAAAAGCAAAATCAAGACGGTTCGATCCGTTTGGTGGTGCAGCGTTGGTGCGCTTAATAATTTTTCGAGATTTTTGCAATCTTGTTTCATCAAAGTCCGCCTGCGCGGACTTATTTACTATTGTGGGGGTCTAAATGTCTGAGCTTTCTGGACTCGGAATAGATACAGCAAGCGATCGCTCTGGTTTAGAGCCGGAGTTGGGAGGTTTTTTGCGGGATGCGCCCGATCGCTCTGGTTTGGAACCGGAGTTGGGCGGGGTGTTGCGCCAAAAAGGTGTCTATGTTGATGAGATTACCTGCATTGGCTGCAAGCACTGTGCTCACGTTGCTCGCAATACTTTTTATATTGAACCGGATTACGGTCGATCGCGCGTGGTTCGACAAGACGGGGATTCTGAAGAGTTGATTGCTGAGGCGATCGACACTTGTCCGGTGAATTGCATTCACTGGGTTGATTACACCGAACTCAAGAATCTGGAAGAGGAACGCAAGGATCAGGTGATTCCTGTCGTTGGTTTTCCGGTGGATATGGCGACAGTTAAGGCCGGTATTCGCCAGCGACAAAAGAATAAGTTGGGCGATCGTAAGTTCAAAGGTAGCCATTGAAATCCCCAATTCCCATCCGCAGCTTGAAACCTGTGGCTCAAACAACAAAAACAGCCCGCGCGGGCTGTTGTTTGTATACATTGTATAGTCAAATTTATTTGAGAGGATGGTGCTCAGCGAGAATTTTCTCAACTCTAGCTTCGTCGATTCTGGCAGTTAATGTTGTTGCCTCGTTGTTATCGCGAATGGTTTTTGCTAAAGTAAAAGACGAGCCGACTGAAAAAGTTAAACCCATACCCATAAAAGCTTTTTGCCAGGGATCTACTTGTAAATAAATGACACCTACAGTAGTTGCGGAAATGGCAACAATAAAAGAAACCCAGCACTGAAGTATCCAAGCATTAGTATCTTTTTGACGTATGATTTGTTTCTGCATAGTGCCTCTAGGTCAAATATATCTTTTGGTGGATTAACTTAAAGCATAGAGAGTGCGACTGAAGCGGTCAGGAGAGCAGGGGACAGTTTCGATAAGTGAACAGTGCGATCGGGCTTTTTACTAAAAAATGAAACGCTGTAGATAGGTTTGAGCCGCAAGGAAGACTCGCAGCGAGTGGACAGTTGAAAAACTGGACTAAGGGAGATTGATGGAGTTGGATTTGTTTTGTTAATTACTAGGGTCGGCGTCTATGGTTTGCTGCTGTATTTGTAGTAGCAAAGCTTGATAACGCTGTCGTTCTTGTTCAAGTTGGGCGATCGCTTCCTCTGCACGCTGCCGTTCCTGTACAGCTTAGCTTGAGCTTGAGCAAGTTCTTTCTCTTGACGTTCCTGTGCAGCTTGAGATTGAGCAAGTTCTTTTTCTTGCCGTTCCTGTTCTCTGAGTTGATCCATTTCCACAGGAGTGAGAAACCTCCGGCCATCAGGTCGATAAATTTCTAGGGTATTTTCTGTCAATTCAAAGCGTATTTCCAACAGCGGACTAACCCAGCCATTCATCTCTGCAATCGGTTCAAACCAATCTTCATTGCGAACAAAGCCGCTCAATTCGATGTCGTCTGGATCGTAAATGTAATATTCTTGAGCTCCATAGCGCTGATAAAACAGGAGTTTTTGTCCCATTTTTCCAGCACGGTTGCCGGGGGATAAAATTTCAAAGACGACTTGGGGAGGGATGTTATCTTCTTTCCACTGTCTGTAAGAACCTCTGTCACCTTTTGGTCTGCCAAAGACTACCATTGCATCGGGTGCTTGGCGAATTTTGTTATTTCCTTGAACGGGATACCAAAGCAAATCACCTGCGACGAAGACTTCGGGGTTGTTGGCAAAGAAAATTTCTAGATTTTCTTTAATGGTGACAATCCATCGAAATTGTTTGGTATTGTCTGACATTGGCTCTCCGTCGCGATCGGGGTAGATGATTTCTGGTTTGGTTTCAGGGGTGAGTTGTTGTACCATCGGCTTTGGTGTTTGGGGGTGATGGTTTTAGTGTAGCTTTTGAGGGTGGGTGAGGAAATGGAGAGGGGCGATCGCTTTTCGTCAGTAGAGGGCGCGATCGCAAACCCCGCAAGTTGTTTCAGGAGGCAAAGAAGTATTCAAAGGAGCTGAGATTTGCAGTCCAAGTGGTCATCAGCTAACCATTGGAAGAGGTCAATAAATTTGCATACTTGCCTGATTTCAAGTATGACAAGATGTATAATGGAGTAGCGCTTATATTTGTTCCACATTAATCGACACGAAAAAAGTCATATCATGGAAAGCAAATCAATATCTATCTCCTTAGACGAACCGTTGTTGACACAAGCAGCAGTAAAAGAAATGCTAAACTTGTCGTCCGAGGCTCCTCTTTCTAAAGTTAAAGCTAGTGATTTATTAGAGGTTGCCAAATCAGCTATAAGAAATCAGCTAGTTTCTTGCCAGTGTTCTGAAAACGAACTGATTGGCTTACGGCTGGAGTACCAAGTTTCAAAAGAGGCTACTCAAAAACTTCGTGAAATCTACTTAGTTTCAGTAGAATGGAAAGCATACTCTCAAAACAAAAATGTAGCTGAACCTACAGAAAAATTTTCTGAAGAACACGATCTAGTTAAATATATTGATCGGCTACATAGCCGAGTGGAGGAGGCGGTGACAGCAATCGAGGGACACACATCCAGCAGCTCTCTAAGGAGTGAATTTAATTCCTATTCATCCATTGGTTATAGATGTGAGTGTGACGGAGATGCACGCTGCTTAATAGAGGGCGAACAATATAAAACTAAAAAAAAGAACGGGCAGTACATAGGCTGCTGCAGAGATTCTCGAGCTTGTCCAAATCCAGGTTCCGAACCAGCTAAAGATTAAAAGTAGCAATGATGCTGTTGATGGCTGGAAGTAAATCTGATCTGCGTTGAGCTAGAGACTCTAAATCATTTATAATTTCAGCCTTTTCAGCATTATTACTCAGAAAGCTCTTGATATCTTGATAAGTCTTTTGAGCCGCTATAATTTGATTAGCCTGCAACTGAGCTAAACCAAGATTGTGAAAACATTCAGGATCGCCCATACGTCGCTGGCAGAGAAATTTCAAGTCCTCAACAGCTTCTCTAGCCCTGCTTTGTTTCAGATATATATCAGCTCTGTATGGACGAACTTCCAAACCTGATGGAGATTCAGGGGCAACTTCTATAATTTGCGTATAGATTTTTACCGCTTCATCCAAATTTTTTAATCGCTCATAAAGCAAGCCCTGACTTACAAGATATTCATAATTATTATGGTCAATTTCTGCTGCTTTATTGTACGCCCTCAACGCTTGATAGCAGTCTTTTTTTCTCTCATAGCATTGCCAATCTTTAGTGGGATTATACATCTGTCCTAAAAAATAGTAAGCACCCGCTAAGAAATCAACAGTAGTTTGATTATCTAAATTAATTGGCATCTGCTCTACTTTCATTAGAGCAGTTTCAAGAGTGTTACGTCCGTCCAAAATACGCCCATCACTTTTATAAATCTGACTGATAGCAAAGGCAGTCATTACATTGACCAATCCAGGCAAATTCTTTGTTTGCAGCTCAGAGTCTGAAGCATTAGCTGTAGGTATTGGTAGATACCTGAGAGACCTCACATCTATTTTTACAGTTGTCACATAGACTTCTAATGCAGATGTATCTAAACGTCCCCAAATGATGATTGCTGCTCCCAAATTATTGCCAAGTATTTTGGCACGATCGCGACTTGATACACTTTGCTTTATTGGACAGACGGTAACATTAGGGATCATTTGAGCCTCTAGTCGCTCTTTAAGCCGCGTTTCCGTAAACAAGTTGTTAGTTTTATTTTGTCCTAGGCTAGAAAAATTAGCAACGGCGATCGCTAGTTTTCCCTCTTTGCGAGCAAGGTTAAAGCAGCTTGACTGTCCTAGCCCTATGCTGTCGCGGATTTGCGATCCGAAAAAGGTGGTTGTACCTAGCAAAAAAATAAATCCCAAGCTAGTCATCACTTTTAGATGTTGCCAGATTCCAGAAACTTTTTCTTTCGTAGATTCAACTGATACAGCGCTCGATTTCTTGAAGACTCCCCAAGGTTTTGTCAATTCCTCGTTCAGAGTGAAAACATTTTGAATAATAGTGTTATTATCCCCGTGAATTTGATTGGAGTCGCGCCCAGCACTGGCTCCTTGCATTGTACCTTCATTGGAGGAACCAGTGTTTAGCTCTTGACATACACCTATTTCCTGTGGCAACTGCTGATCGTCTAAATTCGAGGGCGATGGCTGAACCATGAGATTGACAGATCCCTAAAAATAGTGTTAATGACTTATGAATCAGCAAAAACAAAATGCAAGCACCCTGAAATTATTAGTAAATTTAGACACTTCCCAGGAAAAAGCTAGCTGCTACCCCTATCCAAGGTGCTAACTTAACAAAAATAGGTGTGAAAGTCTTCCAAAGTCCCTGAGTTGCTTCAACCGTTTCACTGGTAGTTTTGATACTCTCCGCTACTTTCTTGAGATTTGCCTTGATAGAGTCTTTATCAGGGTTTGCTTCCTTAGCCTCATCTTTGACAACAGCAAGGAGATTGTTGGCTTTCTTCTTCTTCTCGTCTGGCAAATCCGCTGTTTGCAGCAATGCTTCAATTTGTTCTAGTAGTGCGATCGCCTCATCTTGAGTAATCTCTTTCTCTGCTGGATCAACTTGATTTGTTTGCTGAATTTCGTTACCATCACCCGCAAGCACATTCGCATTGCCTCCTGCCACTCCTGCTTGCATCGCCCCTGTATTGCTGCCACCTTTAATGCTTTGACTCACTCCACCTGTATTCGATGACATAGTACCTACCTAACTTTATGTAAAGGTTTGAGTGAAAATTGTTATACACTAGAACATTGTGATAATCCCTAGCCCTATGCTGTTTTGCCGAACAGCCTGCATATAGTCTCCAATTCAAAAAAATTGTAACTTCCAATTCAAAAAAACTGCTATAAGTTCTGAACCTACCTTTAGCAGTACCGATTTCTACCAACTCTTAGATCTATCAGCACCCGCTAAAATTATAGCCTCAGTCATAGAAGGTTGGCAAGGCTAATATGCAAATTCAAACGCCAGAGTCGGTTAAACCGCCGATTGAGTGAAGTAGAAGCGATCGCTGTACGATCGCTATTTAACAGCTAATCAAAGGCTGTGCTGACTTGAGTTGGTGACAGGGGAGCGATCGCTACATCGAAAAGTGCAGACCAGTTCACGGTGAATACCTCTTCAAACAAGAAAATTAGTGTTGACAATCAATCAAGTTGGAGAGCGATCGCACCAGGCATTGGAACCCATGCTTTTGAGGATCTGCCGATCGAGTTCTCGGACTTGAGAGGTTCCGCAACCAGTAATATTTCTAACTATTGCCATAAATCATTCCTCATTTTATGGCTATTAATACCGAAGACTTGCTGTTACTCCGGATCGAGTTCTGAGTTTTGTGCAAATTATTAGCTAAGATTTGTAACGCTGCCGTCCTGGCGGTTGACGTGAGAAGTACGTAAGTTAATCCATCGGGTAGGTTAATCTTCTCCCAGTCCGCGGAGGCGAACTTTGTTTGTGGAGCATCGGAATTCCATTCGGCGGGTTAATTTTCGTTTGTGTGACAGTAAACTCCCCAAATTCCATTCGGCGGGTTAATCCATCGGGTAGGTTGACTTTGTAAGGTACGCCGGGGCGCACCTTACAACAACTCGAACAACTGCGGACTACTTATTTTTTTGCTGAGTCTTCGCTTGTTCGATCGCAATTTCCCTCACAGCTTGGAAAGAACTCAAATTCGACGATCCCTCAATCGCCTTCACCGCCAAATCTTGCACCTGTTTCAAAGCAGAATCAAGTTGTTTCGACAAACTAGCAAGGCGCGCATCTTGATTTTGAATCGTCTGCAACATCCCTTGAATTTGCAGTTCATAATTTTGCTTTTGCCCTTCGATATCTTTAGCAGACAAATCCGCCTTAACTTTAGCTTGATAATTGCCAATATTGCGGCCGTTATCTTTCCCATTCTTGATATTAGCTTCCAATTCTTTCGGGAAAGCTTCAACCTTAGCTTTAACTTCCGCAGACAGTTTTTCCCGTTCCGAAATAGAGTTTTCGCGTTCCGCCCACTGTTTCTCTTGTTCTTGGCGAAACTCTTCGATTTCTTGATACAGCCTTTTCTGACGCTGTTGGTATTCTTCGATGTCCAGATTGCGCTGAAGATTCAAATCATAATCATACAACTCTTCATCCCGATCGCGATTTTTTTGCTCGTTCTCATTACGTTCTTTAACTGCCAACTTTTGCAATTCCTGCTCTTTTTCCCAAGCTTGCCGGCGTTCCAACAATTCCTGTTCAACAGTTTCGCGCTGTTCGCTGAGTTCGTTCGTAAATGTTTTCGCGCTTTCTTCGTACTGTTGAATTAAATTGTCCAGCGTATCTTCTGCAACATCTTCTAAACTGTGCAACTCTTGCAGTTGTTGAATTTCCTCGTCCACAGTGCGCCGCAATTCTTCGACTTTAGCAGCTTCCGAAGTTAATTTTTCAGACAACTCGCTGACAGCACCACCAAAGCCAAATTGCAGCAAAATCAAATTATCAATTGTGGACTGCATTTTTTGTGGATTTTGAGTTAAAGCCATTGGTTTCTGTGCCTCCACAATAGGTTTTTCGGGGACTGCTGTTTGCTTTGGGGAAGCGTTTAGCTGTTGGATTTGGGATTCTAACTGCGCTTTTTCTTGCGCTGCTTCCTTGTACGCTTCTAAAATTTCAGCCTTGGTGCTTTTGTCGCTAACTCTTTTGTTCATGGCTTTTCATTTGTTGATAATTGGCAATTTATCTTATTTCTCCGTAAGGTGGGCATTGCACACCTTACTGGGTTTTAAGCTTTGCTGGCAAAAGCTTTCATTGCCAAATCTTGCGCTTGCTTCATCGTGGATTGCAGTTGCGCGGAAATTTCGGCGATTTGTTCGGTTTGTCGATCAATTGTCTGCTGCAAAGATTGCGCTTTCAATTCATATCCTTGCTTAGTGCCTTCCCATTCTTTCTCCACTAAATCTGCCTTGACTTTAGCTTCGCGGGAAACTTCTTGAATTGCTTCTTCTTTGGCTTTGACATAAGCCTGTTTGAGTTCTTCTTCAAATCCGGCGACTTTTGTTTGATTCTCTTCAAACTCCGCTTGATTGTCGCTGAGGACTTTTTCCCGTTCTACCCAATTTTTCTCTTTTTCGCGAGTAGATTCTTGCAAGTCCCGTTCTAGTTTGCGCTTCGTTTCTTCGTATTCGTCGGTTTCGATTTTGCGAGTGCGCTGTAATTCGTATTGATAATCTGCTGTTTCTTCTTGGCGCTTTTTAGTTAGGAGTGCAGTTTCTTCTTGAACTGCTGCATCAAATTCTTGCTGTTCTTTTTCCCAAACCTTGCGTTTTTGGGTCGTGTCTTTTTCGATAATTTCGCGTTGGTTAGCAGCGTTTTGTTCCAGCAGGGTCAACTTTTCTTGGTGCTCTTGAGTTAAAATGTGGAGGGCGTCTGCTACAACTCTGATTTGCTGCAACTCTTGCAATTGTTGGGCTTCGATTTCGATCGCGCGTTTTAATTCGTCTAATTTTGAAGATTCCGCCTTCAGTTTTTCGGAAAGTCCGCTGATGATGCTGCCGAAATCTAATTGCAAGTCAGCCAAGCCTTTGACTATGCTGTCAATTGTGTAGGTGGAAGCGACTTCGAGGAGTTGTTTGTTTTTGGTTTTTTCGGCTGACTGTTCTTTGGTTTCGACTTTGGATTCGATCTTTTTCTTGTCGGCTAAAATCTGCTGAAAGTTTTGCAAAATTTGGGCTTTGCTATCCTTGGCAGTTGCTATTGTCATAATGTTTGCTTCTCCTGATTATAACTTTTCGAGATTTTTGAGTGAGACGTTTTTAGTTATTCTAAGTTGCGAAGTTGGCTGAGAATGGCTTGGTATTTTCTGGCTGCGTCGGGTTTTTCTTCGGGATTGTCGTTGGCTAGAGTTTTGAGAAGTTTGCAGCAGCGATCGCACCGATTGCCTTCCCAGCAGCCGCACTCATCAATTATACTCAAAAGTGTGCCTTTTAGCAATTGATTTTCGGCTAACAAAGCTCGGTAATTCCGCTGAACAGATTCGGCAACTAAAGTCATGTGCTGGAAGTCTTCGGTGAGAGTTTCGATGTCGTTAACTGCATCTGTCCGAATTTGGTCTAGCAGCTCAAGATTCTCTCTCAAACGGCTTTCTTGCAGGTTTGGTTTGGTTTTTAGCTTGATTAATTTCTTCATTTCAGTCTGTTGTAACAGTTATGGCAAAGGCGCGATTAAATCGCGCCTTTACAACAAAATTAGAACAAGTCAGCAGTTGATTTGTCTTCGGCTGGCGGTAGCGACATACCGCCGTTGGAATTCAAAGCTATAGCATCGCTTTCACCGCCAGCGTGAGCAGCCATCAAGCAGGCAACTTGCTGCGCCGGCAGATTATCTAAACACACCATAGCCCTTGTTCCTTCTAAGTCAATCATCCGCGATTGATTGCTCGAATCTGACAAAACTGCTGCGGCTTGGTCGATAACTGCCCAATCTCCTCGCTCGTTCCAAGACCATTTTAAGCTGTAGTAGTTGATCGGTTTGACTACTCCGCTGTCGTCTGGTTTTTGACCGGAATGCTTGACAAATTCGGGAACAAAAATTCCGGTTGCCGGCTCTACGCCGCGAGATTGAACTGATGCTACCAAGCGGTTAAAATCGTTCAAGCTGCGGTTCTTGATGTATGTCACCATAACAACTCCTTGCGGCAATTCGCCACTTTCTGCGACGAACCACAGTTGACCCCACAATGTGTGCGAAGTTTGACCGAGGGAACCGAAGAATTTGGAGAATTTGAGGATTGTCATGGAACACTTGGAACCGTAGTCTGTATCGCCGATCGCCCATTGGCCACTTTGGCAATTGTTACGTACTGCGATCGGGATTTCTGGTACTAGCAAAGCATTGCTCGGTTTGGCACCAAATACTGAAAATGTCGGTCTTTCTTGTGTTTTAGTCATTGTTCCTTTTTCCTTAGTTATTGATTTATGTTCTGACAATTAGGAATCGGTAATTGGGAATTGAGAACTCACAACAATCGAATTATTTTTCTTCCCTCTTCCTTCTTCCTTCTTCCTTCTTCCTTCTTCCTTCTTCCTTCGATTACCTAATCAGATGTGTTGTCGCTTTTGGTTCTGGATAGGTATACTCAAGCATCGCCTCTTGTTGAGCTTTAATAATCCGCAGCGCGGCGAGCAAATGCTCTAATGTTTCTAGGTGCGCTGGGGTGAAGTGGATGCTGAAGCCTTCGCCATCCCGCGCGTAGCCGGGACAAACCAGTGAGGCTGAGCTTTGTTCTTCGTGGGTGGCGATGTATAGCCAGTCATCGTCTTCGAGCTTGTAATGCGTGTCTGTCCAGGTTCTCAGCATTTGCGATCTGCTCCTCCTTATTTGCTGCGTACAAGCGTTTTAACGCCCAGCGCTTCTCACTCCTCTGAAGTTTACGACGCTATATGTAGCGTGGTGGCTGGGATAATTTGCACCTTTAACCCTACCAGTCAGGCTCTACGGGTTGATTAAACCGTCAACTACCCTCATGGTAGCGCGGGTTGATTTTCCCGTCAAGTATTTTGTTGAACTTTTCATCAAAACAGGCTAGAATGCTTGTCAGGAGGCAAAAAACCGTGGAACAAACATTTGGAAGACTGATCCGTCAAGCTCGCAAGGACAAAGCTTACTCACAACGTGAGCTAGCAGGTATGCTAAGTGTGGATTTTACTTATTTGTCGAAGTTGGAGAACGATCGAGCGGATTATGCGCCAAAAGAGGACGTAATCCGATCGCTAGCGCGGAATCTCGACATAAACGAAGAGGAATTGATTTTCTTGGCGGGGAGGCTGCCGCAGCAGTACGAAGCGCTGCTGAAGCAGAATCCGAAGGAAATGCAGGCTCTTTTCCGCCGGATGCAAGAAAATCCAGATTGGCTCAAACAGTCTTTTGAAGCGTAAGAGAGGCCCCTCATAGTGAGTATTTTTAAACCGTATTGCTTCTATCCCAAAGAAACGATCGAGCGTTTGGCAAATGACATCTTGATGCAGATGCAGAAAACGCAAAATTTTGCTCCGAGATGGCCTTTTGATGCGACAACGGTTGCTGATTTTCTGGATTTGGGCGTAGTTTGGGAGTGCATTGAGCCGGATGAAGAAGGTGCGATCGCGGCGAGGATTTTGCCGCAGCAGCGGTTAATCGAAATCAACGAACAGATTCTCGAAAAACCCCCAGGCTTCATCGAATCGACGATCGCCCACGAAATCGGACACTGGGTGCTACACGTCAATCAAGACGAAGCAGACGGCACTGTGGAACAGTTGGAATTAAACTTGGGCAATGAAGGAAAAAGCGCCCAAGATGTCGAGGAACCGTTTGTTTGTCGGGGTGCGAGTGCTGATAATAAGGTTTTGTCGATCGAATGGCAAGCCCAATATTTTGCAAGCTGTTTGTTGATGCCTCGGTGTATTTTGGAGGAAAAAAGACGGGGACGCGATTTAACTAAGTGGTCGCATTTATACAAAATGAGAGATGAGTTGGGAGTGAGCATTTCCAATTTGACAAACCGCTTGCAAGAATTCGATTGGATTTACATTCCCAAGGGAACGCGCGAGATTTATGCCGGGAAAGATGCGGCAAACGGACAGCACCGGTTGTTCGGTTGAGAGGGAACTCGAATTTGAGATTTGAGAATTGCGAGCTCTCGAATCTCAAATTGTTAACATTATTTGTACGCCAGGAGGCAACAAAATGAAAGCCAAACGAGTAGCAGATTTAACAGTTGAAGAATTGAAAGCGATTATTGCGGAAGTAGTAGATAGACGGCTGATTAATTGGCTAAACACCGCTAATCAAAAATCATATACCAGGTTTACTGCTAGAACGAAGGAAGAACAAACGCAGGGAAATTTAGGAGAAAGAGAGCCGTTGCCAAAGCGGCGAAAAAAAGGAAATGGCGAGGAACGAATAAAGACAATTACAAGTGAAGTTCTTAAAGCATTATATAATGCTCCTATAAAATCATCTGCCTTGCTTCCTCCCAGAACGGAGGAAGAACAAATGCAGATAAAATCATCTGCCGTGCTTCCTGCCAGAACGAAGGAAGAACAAATGCAGAGAAATTTAGCCACAATTGAGTGGTTAGATAAATGGGCAGAAGAAGGAGATGAAGAAGAACAGCGAGAAACTTTTGAATATCTGCAAAAAGCCTTAGATGAAGACCGCCTATCATCGCAGCGACTTTTATTTCAAAAACAATGATTGTATTATTAGATTCTGGCCCTTTAGGAACATTGACAAATCCTAAAGGGTCGGATGTGACAGTGGAATGCCGGATGTGGGTGCGCTCTTTGTTGTTGAAAGGTTACAGGGTTATTTTACCTGAAATAGCAGATTACGAAGTGCGGCGAGAGTTGCTGCGTGCAAATAAACTGGAAGGAGTTAGACGGCTTGATGACTGGAAAGAAAGGCTTGAATACTTGCCAATAACAACGCCAGTAATTCTCAAGGGGGCTGAGTTGTGGGCAACATCGCGTCAGGCAGGAATGCCAACAGCAGATCCCAAAGAACTTGATGGAGATGTGATTTTAGCTGCTCAAGCTTTGCTGGTTAGTGAAAGTGGAGAAGGGGTTGTTATTGCTACAACAAATGTGGGGCATTTGTCGCGATTTGTGGATGCTCGTCACTGGCGAGATATTGACTGAGCGTACAGAAAAAATTAAAAGTCACAAGTTAAATTACATCTTATGCTAACCAATATTGAAATCCTGCTGGCAGCTTGTGAGGAATTAAATATCCCTTACGAAATACTGCATCATTCCCAAAACTTGATTAGACTCAAACAGGGCGGCGAAGAATATTATTTTGTCAATTACATGACGCCATTTAACAGCGCGTCAGTAGCAGAGATTTTTAAAGACAAAGAATATACTTATCAACTATTAAACGGCAAAATAAATACTCCCCGAACTCTCGGTTTTGTCTCGCCTCACTGCGAGGAAAAGTATAAAAAGTATTTGAGTTTTCCAGAGATTGAATCAATAGTTTTAGAAGTAAACAAAAAATTCGCTTTCCCGGTGATTCTCAAAAGAAATCGCGGTGCTGGTGGCAACAATGTTTTTTTGTGTGAAACTAGAGAGCAAATTAAAGAAGCTCTAGAAATTATATTTAACGTCAACAGCAAAGATTATGACTATGTGGCGCTAGCTCAAGAATACATCGAAATTGCCCACGAATATCGGGCTGTATTCTGCAAAGAGAAGCTAGTTTTGCTGTACGAGAAAGACAAATCTCAGGCTGAATTTGCGGGAAATTTAAGCCCGCTGCACTGGGAAGGTGCAAAAGCCAAACATATAATTAACCCCACTCTCATGTCTGAGATGGAAGATTTTGTTAAACCTGTTTTTGCGGAAATGGCGATTAATTATGCTGGGCTTGACATCGCGCTAGATAAAAAAGGAGCATATTGGTTGATTGAAATTAACTCAAGTCCTAATTACGATATTTTTGTCAGAGATAACGATCGCCAAATTGTGGTAACAATGTTTAAAGGCATTCTGGAGAGCTTGATTGTTAACAAAACACCTTATTTGAAAGGAAGAGTTGAGTAACAAGAACCTTAACCCAACTTACATATTTTGAATTTCACTCCATTCCTTGAAAATACCAGTAAAGATTAGCAACAGTTAAATCATTGACTTCTTGCCAACTTGAGGGGGCTAAAGCTTTATAGCCAGAGGTAGTTGCTTTCTGACTGATATAAGATTCATGTTGTTGACGCAAGCTAGGTTTTATCAAAAATCGCAATTGATCGCGTAGTGATTTAAAGTGGGATTTTTGCTGCAAGTTTTCGTAGAGCGCAATTTCTTCTGGTTCTGCCACTATAGCAACTTCTTGATTAGTATTTGAAACTGGTGTCGTTTCCATATTTAAACTAGCCAATTGTTTACGCTCATCAGCCGATAAACTTAGCATCCAATCTACCTGGTTTTGCCAAGAGTTTAAAACGGCCAGGTCCTGATTGTAAATTCGTGTGATTTCTGGAAATATAAAATCAATTTCATCTTTTGTGCAGCGCTCAATAACCGTGAGAATGTCTTGGCGTATTCTTTCTTGGAGGTGGGAAAGGGAATTACTTACAGACGCAGGCTCGTTCAGCAATTGATAAGTTAATGAAATTGTTTGCTCAATTGCCCAAGCACATTCAACTCTACGAAGATAGCCCACTGCACAAGTGGCTTTGAATAATTCAGGATTATTATAGTCAGCTAAAGCATTAGCTAAAATGTGTTGTGCACTTGTTAAGGTAGAATTTCTGGTATGTTTATCTTCCATTAATAAAGCATTTTGAATTAGTCTCTGTGCTTGATCGAATTTCTGATAAGCTCGACTTAAGATTAAACGATGTTGCTCAAAATTAATGCTTTCAGCTAACAGTTTAATTTCAGCAATAACTTCTGCTTTCTGGTCTTTCAGCAGTGCGTCTATACTAATAAATCCTTGTGTAACTGTTAGCTTCAATTCCTTAATATCTTCCCTCATTTTCAAAGTCTGATGAAGGTTAACGGCTGACAGTGCAGCTATGGCCACCACGCCGACACCAATGACGGCAGTAGATGCTGACAGAATGCCCACATTAGCCGAAAGAGATTTTAAGCCATACTCAATCACATCTAGTCTTTTGCAAGTTTCTTTAAAATTTAGATCTGTTTGAACCATTTGCGCTACACCTAATACAAAATCTGGAATAGCTAACAATGGCTCAGCAACCATACCAATTGCCGCACCTACAAAGTGACCTGTTGCTCTGTCTCTAGCAATTCCCAATAATACTCCTGCACTATTCTTCACGACTTCATAAGTGCCGGAGATAATACCCGCCTGTATGTGAGGAGGAAATACAAAAACCATATTTTTTTACCTGAATAACGATTAATGTTACACATTATAATATATTATATGATTATGGTTAAATCTGTCAGTCTACAGTGGAATTACTTAAATGAACGAATTCCTGAAAGCATTTCAGAACATCGCCCAATCTGCGGATCTCGTCGCGGCGGATGATGATAAATCCTTAGAAATTAAGGAATCTGCTACAACCGTAATTAAGTCTGTCCAGCCTGGGTTTGATGAATTGAGGGAATCAGCCACCAGACTTGAGAAAGTTGTGCAAAAATGCCGAAACGATATCGATCACGCTGAAGACGTTTGGACTTGTAAACTTGGGATTATCCAAGCTTCAAAACCGGAAATATGGCAACAGCTTGGGGAACTGAGCGGCTGTCATGTCAGAATTAATGAACTAGGGCAGCGATGTCAAAATTCGGCGATTGATCAATCTCAAGATTATTGGGATAAAATATTTGATGTCCGCGTGAAACAGAAGTGGTTTATTGATGCAGCCAATAAACAAAAAAAAGGAATTGGCTGGAAAGAAAAAGATTATTGTCTTAAAGATATTCCCCTGGCTGTTAATCTTGTTTGCAGGGAAATAGATCAAATTATTAAGCGGAGCCTGGATCTGGTTTATCAAGACCTTAGCACGATCAACTTAAAAGTGATTACGCAGTGTTTCGGAATTTTAGATAAGCAGACAAAAGCTGTGTGGAATCATCACATGAATTTAACTTTTAGTCAAATAGCAAATAAATTTGAGCAGCCGACAGTTTATTTGCCTGAAAATACCAAATCACTGAGTTCTGTACTTAGTCCCGCTCTGGATAATTTATCCAAATACCGTTTAGGTGATCTTTTTTGGGAAGAGGTTATAAATTTTAAAAAGGAGGTTTCAACCGCGATCGATAATTTCATTAATTCAATCTTTGATGACAGATTAAAACTAGGAAGTCGAGCTTTGGTTAAAGCCATGATATTTTATGATGAATTTCTCGAAAAGCAAGATAGATATCAGCAAGAAACACCTGCACAACGTCAGGCTGAAAGAGCCTGGATTGATTCGCAATGGACAGAAATTCAGAGACTGGAAAAAGGTATTAAAGTAATTCTAAATTCTTCTCCATAATTCCTTAAGCTACTGTTATTGTACTAGATCGCACTTCTTCACACGCTAAAATAAACTTAGTCACAATTCCATGAAAAAAATGACAACACAACTACTAGAACTAGAGGGAACGTGGGAAGAAATTCTAGCGCAATCAGCCAAATTTGCCGATCGCCGAGTTCGCGTTATTGTTCTTGCGGATGAGGAACCGCTGAAGTCAGCCGAAGACTGTTTTCGTCAAGGATGGTACGAAGCAATGACAGGAGAGACTGTAGCGCTTTCTGAACTGTGGGAAGACATTGATGCAGCGATCGAGATGATGCAGTCTCTCCCAGAAACTTTACAGCAGCAAGTAGCAGAATACTTGAAAGAGTATATCGCAGACTTAAAAGATGAGCTTCAATGGGAAGAATCTTTCCAGAAAACGCAACCGCAACTTGTGGCTGCTGCTCAACGCGCAAAACAAGAAATTGCTGAAGGAAAGGCACAGGAAATGAGACTCAATGAGTTATGAAATCTGCCACCCTTCCTTCCTTTTGGGAAAAATACAATTCTCTTGACAGTAGAGTAAAAGAGCAAGCTAGAAAAGCTTATCGTTTCTGGCTGGAAAATCCCTTTCATCGATCTTTGCACTTCAAGTGCATCAACCAAGAGGAAAATATCTGGTCTGCGAGAATCACGCGCGGCTATCGACCAGTGGGGATTTTACAAGGAGATACCGTGACATGGTTTTGGATTGGAAACCACGATGATTATGAACGTTTCTTCTAGTAATCAGGCCGGGGCGGGTTTTCGAGATGGTTGGTTTCAGGCAATTATTGTTAGCGAACCAGCCCCTAAATCGCCTGGAATATTGCCTGTTTCACAAGAGTTAAAAACTTACATTCTTTCCAATACCTTAATCCCCAATAACTCCAAACCCAATTTCAAAGTCCTCGCCGTCAAATCGCACAAAATCAACCGCGAAGTCCGCAACGGTTCCTCAGCTTTCAAAACCGGACATTGCTCAAAAAATTGATTGAACTTTTGACTCAATTCAAACAAATACTGACAAATCCGATTTGGCAACAAATCGCCGCCAACAGCATTCACAACTTCACTCAACTGCAATAAATGTTTGGCTAAAACTAACTCGGCATCTGATTGCAAAATCACTTTCGCACCAGCATCTAAATTCTCGAAATCAATCTCACCTTTGCGGCGAATTCCCTGCACGCGCACGTAAGCATACAGCATATAAGGAGCGGTATTTCCTTGCAATGCGAGCATTTTGTCGTAACTGAAAATATAGTTGCTGGCGCGATTTTGACTTAAATCGGCATACTTAACGGCACTCAAACCAACTGTTCGAGATACGTTAGCAATGAATTCCTCAGTTTCTTGTCTTTCTTCGATTTTTAATCTCTCTTCCAAATCTTGGCGCGTGCGGACGATCGCCTCATCTAACAAATCCTGCAACCGCACTGTTTCGCCAGAACGAGTTTTTAATTTTTTGCCGTCTTCTCCCAATACCAAACCGAAGGGAATGTGGACAATTTCGACATCATCTGGAATCCAATTGGCTTTTCTGGCTACTGCAAATACTTGGGCAAAGTGGTTTGCTTGTCCCGAATCGGTGACGTAAATTAAGCGCTTTGCATTGTCTTTTTGGATGCGGTAGCGCACTGCTGCTAAATCTGTTGTGGCGTAATTGTAGCCGCCGTCGGTTTTTTGGACGATTAGTGGCAGTGGTTCGCCTTCTTTGTTGGTGAAACCCTCTACAAAAACGCATTTCGCGCCGTCACTTTCTACTAACAAACCTAAGTTGGTTAAATCTTCGACTACTGCGGGCAATAATGGATTGTAAAACGATTCGCCGCGTTCGGTTAATTTGATATCCAGCAAGTCGTAGATTACTTGGAATTCGCGGCGAGATTGATCGCACAGCAATTTCCAGGCGCGGCGGGTGTCTTCTGCGCCTGCTTGCAGTTTTACTACTTCTTGGCGGGCGGTTTCTTTGAAGGTTTCGTCTGTGTCAAAACGCTGTTTTGCTTGGCGGTAAAATGCGACTAAATCGCCTAAGTCTAGGGCGTCAGCGGTTGTGAGGGCTTCAGGGTGAACTTCGCGCAAATATGCGATCAGCATCCCGAATTGGGTGCCCCAGTCGCCGATGTGGTTGATTCTGAGTACGTCGTGGCCTTGAAATTCGAGGGTACGGGCGATCGCATCTCCGATGATTGTCGATCGCAAGTGTCCGACGTGCATTTCTTTGGCTATATTCGGACTGGAAAAGTCGATCGCGATTGTCTGAGGCGTTTTCGCCGGTTCAATCCCCAAACGCGAGTCGGCGGCGATCGCACTAATTTGCGCTTCCAAATAAGCCGGTTTCAGCTTCAAATTGATAAAACCAGGCCCGGCGATTTCTGGGGTTTCGCAGATGTCAGTAATATCTAGGTTTTCGATAATTGTCAAGGCGATCGCCCGTGGGGGCTTTCCTAACTTTTTCCCCAAACTCATCGCCGCGTTGCACTGAAAGTCCCCAAAGTTGGGATTGCTGGCGGCGGCTAGCATCGGATCTGCACCTGCATAACTTTCGCCGAATGCAGCGGTGAATGCTTTTTCAAATTTTGCTTTTAACTGTTGGGCGATCGAGTTCATCTTGAATATTTTGATTGGATGTTTATTTTCAACTCTAGATTAAGCACTTTTTGCCAATAATACTCTTATTACTTAGGTAATTTCCCTCTGGTTCTCTCCCTCTGGCCCTCTCCCCCTTTCCTCACCTACTAGGAAATTTTGTACTTAGCTTTGAGCTGCTGATGCGATCAAAATCACTGGCCGTGATAGCACAGAGTACATTTTATCACAGTTGCGATCGCTACACAAATTTAAAATTATCACATCTAGCCACTGATCTCGATCGCTAGATCATTTTGTTAAATCGCTTACATTAAGGTATGTTAAAATTTTTTCAATGCTCCCAAAAATCCTACGAAAGGAAGTAGTTATGTTATCTCAACCAATTTTTGGCGATCGCTCTCTGACAATCGCCTTTTATCAAGCAGTAATCGCTCGCTTCTACGACGGTTTCAGTCTCTCCGCCCAAGCACTATTACGAGAGTGTACGCTTGGCTTCGCCCCTTGTCCCGATGGAGTCAAAACCTTTTTCATCATCGCGCCGAGTCTGGATGCAGCAGAGCAACTAATGGAAAAAATGGACAGTATTTTGGAGCGAGTTGCCGAACTCATGGCTGGAGTCGGACAAGTTGCCCTGTGCATAGTTCCCCCCGGCAGCGAAGCAGAGCAACCGGTTGATCTGCAAAACTTAGAAAATGTTCCCCCGGATTGTCTGGCTTGCAAATTCTTTACAATTATATGGGCCGATGCTGCGGCCGATCGGTAAAATTGACAGTTAGCAACCAGCAAATCAACAGGGTTCGGCCCAAGCTGTGCCTGTGTCGGCGCGGGGTAGATTGTCTGTTAGTTACACTCCCTGGAATTATCGGGCAAAGCGTGCAGGTAATTTAGAGCGTTTGCAAGGTTGCAGTCACCATCCTTGGCAAGTGTTAAACCAGACAAAATATATATCAAAGACCCGCTTGTCAGTCGCTCAGATTTTTACCTGCCGGCTAAAACAGCCGTGCATCTACTTTTTACATTCCCAATAAAGGCCACCAAAAAGCCGCATCAACTCTTCTGGGTGTCTCGCTTCAAAAGACAGCAGCAGGAATTAGGCGGTATCGCTAGAAAATAGATTTTTGCGAAATATCTGCTGATGTTCAGAATAAGCAGAAATATTCTCAAAAATAGATAAGAGTTCCGCAGGTTGACCTCAGAAACCCGGTTTCTAGCCCCGCGCTTCATATTCGCGGTTCGCGGGGAAATTGACAGAAAATACGCTGTTTGTGGGAGAGTTACCAGCTAGAAACAGAGCAAAGCTTTACTCAAAAAAAGATCAGTTTTCCAGCCACACCCCTGGCAGTGCAGAGCGATCGTACCACAGGCTCATAGAATTTGTTAAAAATTTCAGTTGAAAATTGGAATTATTAAATTTTATGCCTAACATTGGCGATAAAATCTAAGATTGAAATTCTCAAATCGGAAATCAAGGCATCATGGTAAAACTGACACCAAATCCCAGCTTTAGTTTAACAATTCGGGTTGCTCTGCCGAACCAGCCGGGAATGCTGGCAAGAGTCACCAGTGCGATCGCATCTGTCGGCGGCAACTTCGGCCAAATCGACTTGATCGAGCAAACCCGTGCCACTACCGTTCGTGATATCACCGTCGATGCCTCCAGCCTCGAGCACAATGAAGAAATAGTGCAAGCAGTGAAAGGACTGCCAGATATCAGAGTGATCGACGTGTACGATCGCACTTTCAACTTGCACCGCGGCGGAAAAATCAGCGTAGTTAGCAAAATTTCCCTCAAACGCCAATCTGATTTGGCAATGGCATACACCCCTGGAGTCGGCCGCATCTGCACTGCGATCGCCAATGACCCCCAACAAGTTTATAACCTCACAATCAAACAAAATACTGTTGCCATTGTTACCGACGGTAGCGCAGTTTTGGGACTGGGAAACCTCGGCCCTGCCGCCGCACTGCCAGTCATGGAAGGCAAAGCCATGCTATTTAAAGAATTTGCAGGTATTGACGCCTTTCCTATCTGTTTGAATACCCAAGATACCGATGAAATTATTCGCACAGTGCAGAATATCGCCCCGGTTTTTGGTGGCGTTAACCTCGAAGATATTTCTTCTCCTCGCTGCTTTGAAATCGAAGCAAGATTGCGGGAAACCTTAGATATTCCGATTTTTCATGATGACCAGCACGGCACTGCAATTGTTAGTTTGGCAGCATTAATTAATGCCTTGAAAATCGTCAAAAAAACCATCGCAGAAGTGTGTATCGTGATTAACGGAGCCGGTGCGGCCGGAGTCGCGATCGCCCGGTTGTTGCGTAAAGCAGGTGCACAAAACATCATCATGTGCGACTCCAAAGGCGTTCTCTCCGAAGACCGCACGGATATGAACCCAGAAAAACTAGAATTTGCCGTGGCTTCGAGCGGTACTTTGGAAGATGCGATCGCCGGTGCCGATGTATTTTTAGGCGTCAGCGCCCCCGGCGTAGTCACCCGATCTATGGTGCGTTCGATGGCCGAAAATCCCATTGTTTTTGCAATGGCCAATCCCATTCCCGAAATTCAGCCAGAATTAATTATGGAAGATGCGGCGATCATAGCAACCGGACGCAGCGATTACCCAAATCAAATTAACAATGTTTTGGCATTTCCGGGGATATTTCGAGGCGCTTTGGACTGCAAAGCTGCCACGATTACGCCCACTATGTACTTGGAAGCAGCTTATGCGATCGCCTCTTTAGTCAGTCCTTCCCAGCTTGACAAAGAGCACATTATACCGTCGGTTTTTGACGAAAGAGTTGCCATTGCTGTCGCCGGTGCAGTGCAGTTGGCCGCCCGATCCGAAGGTATTGCCCGCGATTAATTAAAGGAAGAAGGAAGACTTCCTTCTTCCTTCTTCCCTCTTCCTTAAAGAAGGGTAAAATTCACAGCAATAAACAAGGTAAAAAGATATAATAAAATAACCCAAGCCCAGCTATGTCAGATGCAAAGCCAGTTACGAAAAGCTAAGCGCGATCGCTCCCGCCGCCAATTGTTAGAACTCAGTCCCATTGGGCTGGCATTGTGCCGGACGGACGGGACTTTTCTCGACGTAAATCCAGCTTTTGCAAGTATTATCGGCCGCACAGTTGCAGAAACTCTTCACCTCAACTACTGGGAAATTCAGCAAACGCAGTGCACGAGCCCGTGCGAAGCAGCATACAAACATAAAAACAACCATCTCGTACCCGTGCGAGTTTCTGAGCGGGCAATTGAAACAGGGGGAGAGTGCGCGATTTGGCTAAGCGCTGAAGAAATTTTTAATCCTGTGCCTAAAAATAGCACTCCGCTGCAATCAGCACCGCCGCACAGCAATTCACATCTGGAAAAATTGCTGACAAAGCAGACTGCCCAACTGGAAAAAACTCAGAAACTACTCGAAGAAAAAATCGCCGAACTGGAACAGGCTCAAGAAAAATTGCGTCTCCAAAGTCAAATTATTGACCAAATTCAGGAAGCGGTGATTTCTACAGATATGGACGGGTCGATTACCATTTGGAATCAAGCCTGCCAAAAGTTATATGGCTATGAAGAATCTGAGGCTATCGGACAGCACATTTCTCTAGTTTACCCGCCAGAAGATCGCGAATTTTTGTTAGAGCAAGTCATCAAACTGGTACAAGAAAAAGGCGATCATGAAATTGAAGTTATCACACGCCGTAAATCTGGAGAAAAAATTTCCTCGCACCTGATGCTGTCGCTATTGAAAGACAACACGGGAGAAGTTGTGGGGATGATGGGTTCTTTAACAGATCTCAGCGTTTGCAAAGCTTTAGAACAAGAGTTAGCACAAAGACAATCACTATTTGATGCCTTTTTGAAGGAGGCGCCGGCGGGACTTTGTATTTTGGACTCCCAACTGCGGTACGTGCAAATTAATCAATTTCTAGCAGAAATAAATTGCCTGAGTCCAGCAGAACACATTGGCAAGACTGTACGCGAAATATTGCCAAATATGGCTCCAATTGTAGAGCCTTTGTACGAACAAATTTTGAGGAGTAAACAACCCTTAATTAATATCGAGATGAGTGGTGACAATCCCAGAAAGCCTGGGTTTGTCCGACACCTGACAGGCTCTTATTTTCCCTTGCTAGACAAAGATGGCGAGGCTCTCGGCATCGGTGCAGTCGTAGTTGACATTAGCGATCGCAAACAAGCAGAAGCAGCGCTGCAAAAAAGCGAACAACTTTACCGCACTATGGCAAGCAACTTTCCTAACGGTGCGGTGATGTTGTTCGATGTAGAAATGCGCTACAGCCTTGTAGAAGGTACAGAATTAGCAGCAGTGGGGCTTTCCAAAGAATTGATGGAAGGCAAGACAATCTGGGAAGTATTCGAGCCAGATGTTTGCGCTAATATCGAGCCAACTTATCGGGCGGCACTGGCAGGAGAAACAGTTGTTACAGAATTTTTTTACAGCGATCGCGTTTACCTCGGTTATGCTTTGCCAGTCAGAAACGAACGGCAAGAAATCATCGGCGGATTGCTAATGACTCAAAACATTACTGCTCGCCAATTAGCAGAAGAAGCGCTCAGGGAAAGCGAGGAAAAGTACAGGTGCATTGTCGAGACAGCAGACGAAGGAATTTGGATTATAGATGCGGAGGGTAACACTACTTTTGTCAACCAAAAAATGGCCGATATGCTCTGCTGCACAGCAGAGGAAATGATCGGACAGTCGCTATTTGCTTTCATGGATGCAGAAGGCATGGCGATCGCCCAAGTCAATCTCGACCGCCGCAGTCAAGGAATTAGCGAACAGCACGATTTTAAGTTCCTTCGCCGAGACGGCAGCGACTTGTGGGCGATGCTTTCTACTAATTCCTTGGCCGACAAACAGGGATGCTATGTGGGTGCTTTGGCAATGGTTGCCGACATTACCGATCGCAAGCAAACAGAAGCCGCATTGCAGCAGTCGGAAGCCAAATTTCGATCGCTCTACGAATTAACCAGTTTGCCTGTTTTTATGCTATGTGACAATGCCATAACCGATGCCAACACAGCCACCCTACAACTATTCGGCTGCACCGCCACGCAACAGTTGTACTGCCAAAACCCTGGCAAACTCTCACCTCCTTTCCAACCCAACGGCAAAGATTCTTTGAGCATGGCTGACGACATGATAGCCATCGCCTTTGAGCGGGGAAAGCACCGTTTTGATTGGGTTCATCAGCGCTTAGACGGTACTGATTTTCCCGCCGAAGTGGTGCTGACAGTCATCGAGGTGGGAAATGAAAAAATTATCCAAGTAGTGATCCAAGATTTAACGGATCGCAAACTTGCAGAAGAAACTTTAGTGCGATCGGAAGAAGCGCTCAGACAACAAGCTCAGCGAGAATTACTGCTCAATCAAATTGCCAACCAAATCCGCACTTCTTTAGATTTAGACACAATTTTAGCAACCGCCGTTCAAGAAATTCGCAATCTGATGCACCTAGATTGGTGCATCTTCACTTGGTATCGCCCCAACAACAATCCTCCGGTTTGGGAAGTAACTTACGAAGCGAAGAATGCAGATTTGCCGAGTATGCTTGGCACTTATCCTGTAGACGACAAATCTAGTCTCGCAGTGCGACAGATTTTGCGGCGAGAAATTCTGCGAATTGATGATGTCAGCACTTTTGAAGATGTAGAATTGCGCGAAGTTTTCCAGGCTTCAAATTTTAATTCAGTCCTGTCGCTGCCAATTCATACTGCTGCAGGCGATATTGGGGTGATTACCTGCTATCAGGCTATGTCCATGCGAAATTGGAGCGACTCGGAAGTCGAACTAATGCAAGCGGTAGTCGCTCAAATTGCGATCGCGATCGACCACGCCGAACTTTACACCCAAACGCGCACAGCGGCCCGATTAGCTCAAGCTCAAGCTCAACAGCTAGAACAAACTTTACACGAACTCCAACGCACCCAAACTCAATTAATTCAAAGTGAAAAAATGTCGAGTTTGGGACAATTAGTAGCAGGTGTCGCCCACGAAATTAACAACCCGGTTAATTTTATCTATGGCAATCTCACCTACACCAGCGAATACACTCAAAACTTGCTAAAAATGCTGCGACTTTACCAGAAGGAATACCCGCAGCCTAGCGCAAGAATTGTAGATGCAAGGGAAGACTTGGAAATTGATTATCTTATTGAAGATTTACCTAAAATTTTAGCATCTATGAAAGTCGGAGCCGATCGCATCCGCGACATAGTTTTGAGCCTGCGAACTTTTTCAAGACTTGACGAAGCCGAAAAGAAACAAGTTGACATTCACGAAGGCATTGAAAGCACGCTGCTGATTTTGCAAAACCGCCTGAAACATAAAGCCGATCACCCGACAATTAATGTGATTAAAGAATACGGTAATTTGCCTTTAGTTGAATGTTATCCCGGTCAGTTAAATCAAGTATTTATGAATTTGTTGAGCAATGCGCTAGACGCATTGGAAATGGAGATGAAGAAATCCGATCGCACCGCCAAAAATCTCGCAA
This sequence comes from Microcoleus sp. BR0-C5, assembly GCF_036705045.1. Taxonomy (NCBI): domain Bacteria; kingdom Bacillati; phylum Cyanobacteriota; class Cyanophyceae; order Oscillatoriales; family Microcoleaceae; genus Microcoleus; species Microcoleus sp. BR0-C5. The sequence continues at coordinate 17,982 of NZ_JAUBTR010000054.1, read as the reverse complement.
TTACGATTCGCACCCAAGTAACCGACAATAACAGCGTTGCCATATGGATAGCTGACAGCGGCCCTGGGATGAGCGCAGATGTGCAAAAGCGCTTGTTTGACCCGTTTTTCACTACTAAACCCATTGGCAAAGGAACTGGCTTAGGATTGGCGATTTCCCACTCTATTATAGTAGAAAAACACGGTGGCAAGCTTTCTTGCAATTCTGTATTGGGAGAAGGTTCCGAATTTGCGATCGAGATTCCTCTGCAGCAAAAGATCAATTAAACTTATACTAATTCTCAAAAGTCATGCAACAGTAGCTGTAGGGTGCGTCGCCACCCTTAAATCCTAAAAAAGAGCGACAATCTCCAAGCGACGCACCTTACCTGATTGTTCAGGAAACAAACCAAAAACTCATAATTGTTGCAAGAGTTGGGAGAATTGGTATTAGCGTGTAATTTTTAGTAATTATAGTTTTTTTGTACCTATAAATTTTACGTAAACCCGATCGCACCTTGGCGTCTCCACACCAGTTGTCGGTAGATATCCGCTATTTTCATACATTTTCACAGCTTCTTTGAGAATGCTAGCCGTTTCAATCCAAATTTCCTCAAAGCCGCGAGCGATAATTTTACTTTCCAATTCTTGCAGTAAAAATTTACCCAAACCTTGTCCTCTTGCTGCTGGCAAAATATACATTTTGCGAATTTCCACAGCATTATTTCCGCGCTCTATCGGATAGTAAGCCGCCGTACCGACTATTTTATCCTGCCGTTCAACTACCCAAAATTCGCCGCCTTTATTCTGATAATGAAGTTCTACATCATAGACATCTCGATCGGCCCCGTGAGGTTCGCATTTTAAACCGTATTCTGCTAAAACATCCCTAATTAAATAGAACGCCTCAGCGCGATCGCGCGTTTCCCAGGAACGAATTAAAAAATCCAGATGTTGGGTTTTCATTGGTGGTTGCAACGTATATTTATTTTTTGACTTTAGCAACTGTAAACTTACTAATTTTTTGTATCTTACAGTCTTTAAATGCACCTAGATTTTAACTGTGAATTCTCGGTTCGGGATGAAGACTTGCCAGCAAATCGCTCTCTACTAATGATAATTCCTCCAACCTGTCAATCACAAGAGTGCGATCGAAATAAGTTGTTGCCAAAATCCAATATACACCGTAATGGCGCGCTTCCGAAGCCATCAAACTGTGGTAAAACTTAGCTAATTCCGCGTCGGGACAGCGATCGCCCAGCAGCCCCAACCGTTCGTGACTGCGCGCTTCTATCAAACCAGAAACCAACAAAGAATCCAAAAGTCTCTCCGGTTCCTGCTTGCGAATTTGGGCGGACAAACCGGCACCGTAGGGAGGTGCGGCCAAAGGGCCTAAAGCAATGCCGCGCTTTTCTAACCGCTGGTTGACTTGCTCGAAATGCTCTAATTCTTCACGGGCGATCGCCGTTAGCATCCTCACCAATTTTTCCCTGGCTGGGTAGCGAAACATTAAATTTAACGCTACTCCCGCCGCTTTCCGCTCGCAGTGAGAATGGTCTAATAAGATTGTATCCAAATGGGCGATCGCCTGTTCCACCCAAGCTTCCGAAGTCGGCTGTTTCAAAAACTTAATAGTTGGCAGTGTTGAAGTCATTAGTCATTAGTCATTAGTCATTAGTCATTAGTCATTAGTCATTAGTCAGCAGTCATTAATCAGTAGTCATTAGTCATTAGTCAGTAGTCAGTAGTCAGCAGTCATCAGTCAGCAGTCATCAGTCATTAGTCATCTGTCAGCATTTATCCTATTTTACACAATTTTTCCAACACCGCATACATATCAACAGCAAACTTTTTCGGATTCCACAGCGGCGACAAATTTGCTGGAGCTTTAGATTTCACCAACTGTGCTTTAATTGCATTTCTCAATTCACGCTCTTTGCCCAATTTTACACCCACTTCCACATATTCCGACCAAGACAAAGCCACGCCTGTTTCAATTCCCAAAGTCTGCAAAAACGAATAACCCATTCTCGACAAAAATTGCCCTCCTGTGCGAGTCACCACCGGCAAATTAGACCACAAAGCCTCTAAAGTTTGAGTTCCTCCGTTGTAAGGATAAGAATCTAACAACACATCGGCCAGCAAATAGATAATTCTGTGTTCTTCCTCAGTAGCAAACCTCGGCAAAAACTTAATTCGGTGCTTGCTCACTTTCTCAGCTTCACAAGCTTGGTGATATGCAGCCTCAAACACCGCAGCATCGCCTAAAGCTTTGTGAATTAAGATACTGTTCGGCACTTCTTTGAGAATCGCAATTTGTGCTTTTACCAACTCGCTATTGAATTTTCTGCCGGAAGCGACGCACAGGTAAACTATCTGATCCAATCCGATCCGATGCGACCTTCTCAATGCAACTGGATCGACTCCATATCTCTGAAAACCGGACACCGCTACAAAGGAATCAGGCATCCTAATTAGCTGTTCGTCATAATATTTTTCCCGATCTGCTGGGTGCGAGTGCCAGTCTGTAAGAAAGTAATTTTCCGGCGATATGTAAGGGGCGTCAAATCCCAGCCAAGAAACACAAACTGGTGCGGTTTTTTGGTAGAGAATGTCAGCGTTAACTGGTACGCTGAGAGAATCTAAATCAACTAAAACGTCCAATTCATCTTGCTTAATTTTGTCGATAATTTCGGCAGAATTGGCAAGTCCGTTGGGGTAGCTTGTGGGAAAAGTTAGTTTGGCAAAACTTTCAAATTGCTGAGTGCGATCGTCAGGAACAATTCTTTCGGAAGCGTACAAATACACATGGGGTGTGATTTCGGACAATTCGCGAATGATGTCGGCGCTGCACCAACCGACAGAATGGCGGCTAAAGTGATTGGACAAAAAGCCGATTTTTAACTTGCTGGATGCGGAACTTGGTTTGAAACTGTAATTTGCAGGTTGAGAAAAATTAGGTTTAATACATTGGTCGATATACTTTTGGGCAATTAATCTGTAAAGTTTTGAGTTGGCTGCCAAGTCATCTCGCAAATAGGGTGTGCTGAATAACAAGTTTGCATAAAGCGATTTAATTTCCACCGGGCTAGCGGTTTCTAAGTTTTGCTGCAAGTATGACTCTAGCTCTAAAAATCGATCGCCCGCAATTTGATTTAATCCCGACACTTGATAGGTGCTGATGAAGTAAATCGCGGTCATAATTGGATCGGTTTCGGCACACATTTGGCTGTATTGGTGCACGGCTTGCCGCGCGGCAGCTAAATCGCTAGTATCTCTGAGGATGTCGCACAAATGTTGGTGGGCAGAAATAAAATCGGGTTTAATTTCTAGAGCTTTTTGAAGGTTGGGTATGGCGTCTTTAAATTGACCCTGGTGGCGCAAGACTTGGCCAATTTGACAGTATGCTTCGGCTAAATCGGGTTTGAATGCGATCGCCTGTTGCCATGCAGCCACCGCCTCATCTAACTTCCCTTGCCGCGCTAATTTATCTCCTAAATTTAAGTGAAAATCTACCTGAGCAAGGTGGGGATTAAGTTCGAGAGCTTTTTGTTCGTATGCTACCGCTGCATCCGGCTGCCCCTGCTGCTTCAGTGCCCCTGCCAAATTCCAGTAAGCAGCAGCCAAATTTGGTTTAAGTTCGATCGCCTTGGAGTAATTGACAACCGCCTCCACCAAAAGCCCTTGTTTGTAGAGCATACTGCCCAAATTAGCATAAGCCTCAGCAAAATCGGGATTCAGAGCGATCGCCTCGGAATAAAACCGCATCGCTTCCTCAATTTGGCCACTTGCTTGCTGCACATTGCCCATTGTCACGTAAGCCGCCGCCCAATCCGGTTGCAATTCCAGAGCTCGGCGACAAGCAGCGACGGCTGCTGCTAAATTGCCTTGAGAGTAATAGGTTTCTGCAACCACTGTCAGCGATGCAGCATCTTCAAATTGGGGTGTTTCGGATTGGTTGCGAAAATCGGAATTCATTTTGCGGCCTATCTGTGCTATCAAGTTAAAGGTTGAATCTATATTATTTTGCAGAGTAGCAGTTTTAGCGGAACTACGGGCGATCGTCACAGAGAATTTATGAGCGACAAGCAAGCGACACAGCGCCAACATAACATCAAGTGGAAACCAAACCTCCTGCTGGGGATACTCTTGTTAACCTTAGCAATCCCCTTACCCTTTGCCCAAAAGACTTTCGCACAGCAGCAGCAGACAGCCAGCTTTCGGCAGAAATTATTTCAAACTGCTCTTTATTTCACCCTATATTTTGAGGGCGGATTCAGCAATCACCCAGCCGATAAGGGCGGCAGAACTTATCGGGGCGTCTTGCAAACAGAATACAACGCCTACCGCTACAGTCGTGGGCTTCCGCCCCTAGACGTGACGCAGATGTCGGAAGCAGAGCTCCTAGAAATTTATAAATATTACTGGGATTCGAGCCTTTCGGGCACGATGCAGCCGGCTTTGGCGATCGTCATGTTTGACACGGCTGTTAATTTCGGTATTAATAACTCTATTACCTTTCTCCAGCAAGCATTAGGATTGCCGCAAACGGGAGTTTTTGATGCCCGCACCAAGGAAGCGCTGAAAGGGGCAAATAACAGAAATACCGCCCTGCAAATGATTAATGAACGAATTATTTACCGCTACAAACGGGTACAAGAAGACCCGACTCAAATGGCTTTTTTCCGGGGTTGGCTGAGTCGCGATTACAGTTTGTGGGGGTATGTGAATAAGATTAAAAATTAACAGTTAATAAGCTGATGCGAACAGGGTAAGCGCATCTAATTTCTACATTCCCGTATATAGCGTTTGAGTAGAGACAAAAGCGCTATAGGTGGAAAAGCCGTTCTCAATAAACAACAATAAAGCCGAGTTATTGTCCTAAAACCCCTCGTTATTGACAAGATGCGCTTACCCTGCTGATGCGAATCGAATTTTTACAATCTTGTTTCTTGAAACTATTGTGGGGTGGGCAGGAGAACCTGCCCGAAAATTAAAATCTCAATGCAGAACAGCTTATCCGGCTCAAATAACCCTTATATAGCAATCCTAAATGATTCAGATAAATTTGTAGGGGTAGTGCTAAGAGTGCCTACCCCCTATATATCGGGCAACCGGGCGTGGGATTGCCCCTACAATAATTATGCAAATGATGCGAGGATTGCTATAGGTTTTTAGTGAGGACTAGATTCCTCATAAAACTTAGACGATGCAGGTTCTCACTACTCCGATCAACATCTTTTTAAATCCCGAAGCTCCTCTCCGATCAAAATTAGTAAATTCAAATTAACACATTAACAATTTGTCAAGTAAATTAATTTCATAAAAATCACAATTTTGATTCATAAAATTTCGATTTATTAAGATATATTTCAGCTCTTTAAAAACCTAGTAAATTTAAAGTAAACGGTCTATAACATAAATATAAAAACCCAGTGTGTAGCTGCTGCACCAGTAACTTAAGCCATGAAGCTATGACAGTAGAAGAAGCCATTAATTTCTTAGAGAATTTCGTATACCAACAAACAGGAGAACACCTAACTCGATTAGAGCAGTCGATAATTCGAGGCGTTGTAGGGGGTTTAACGTACCAAGAAATTCAGCAAAACGATCCGATCGCCCGCGGGTACACAGTGGGCTACCTAGGGCGCTACGTCGGCTACAACTTGTGGAAAGACCTCACCAAGGTACTCAAGCAAGCAGAAATTATTGGACAAGAAGAAAGAGTAGTCGGAGCAAATCTTTGGGACTGCATCATGAGATCTGTACAAAAAGGCACACAACCAGCTAATTCTGTCGATCCGATGTTGCAAAAGCTGCTGCGGATGCGTTACCGAATTAGAGAACATTTGGTGAACACGGAGTACAGCGATACCTATCTGGCTGAAGATGAAAATTTGCCCGATCGACCTTTGTGCCTCGTCAAGCGCCTGAAAAGCCAGTCTGAGAGAACCGGTCACCTATTCGATCGAGAAACGCGGGTTTTATATCGATTGGGCCAACACGATCGGATACCAGAATTGTTAGCTCGCTTTGAAGAAGATGGATATTTTTATTTAGTCTATCAATTCATCGAAGGGCAACCCTTGTATCAAGAACTAATCGAAGGTCAACCCTGGGAAGAACATCAGGTTATTGCTTTGTTGAAAGATATCTTGGAAGTGCTGGTATTCGTTCACAAACAAGATGTAATTCACCGCGACGTTCACCCTCAAAACTTAATCAGGCGGACATCAGATGGCAAAATTGTATTAATTGACTTTGGCGCAGTTAAAGAAATCAACACCTCGCACAATAGCACTGGCCAAACGCGATCGCGCGGCGGTACTCAGCAAGATTATATTCCTCCCGAACAAGCCATCGGCTCACCGAAATTTTGCAGCGACATCTATGCTGTCGGGATTATCGGGATTCAAGCCTTGACAGGGATGCGCCCGAAACAACTCAGAGTTGATAATTTAGGCAATCTCATCTGGCAGAAAAATGCAACTGTCACCCCGGAGTTTGCTCGCGTTTTAGACCAGATGGTGTTGTACGCTTTCCCCCAGCGTTACCCGTCAGCAACCGAAGCTTTGGAAGCACTTCAAAAGTTGGGAGTTAGTTGAGTGTTGTCAGTTGTCAGTTGAGTGTTGTCAGTTGACCGTTACCAAATCCGACTTTAATATCCCCTCTTTAGTCCCTCTCTGCTGGGACGAAAGTTTGTGTAGTAGCGGTTTCAACCGCCGAGTCTTATCTGTTGTGCCGATCGCATTTCCCACAGCCACAGCAGCCGGTTTACAATGCGAGCGATCTTGTTGCATAGTGATTCATCCGCTACCATTATCCCTCGATGTACTGAGTAACAACACTTCGTCTTGCCGATGAATCGGGCCCCAATTTCCGAAATCGAAGGCACAAGGAACAAGGAACAAGGAATTATTTTAAATTTTGCCAGCAACAAAAATTATTTAATTCTGCCGAATGCCTTCTACATAAGAGCCTTCAATCTTCAGTTGACTATCTCTCTAAAGTTAGATAAAATAATTCATATTTTATGATTAGCAGCTTTGAGAAAATTTTAAGCAGCTTTGTATAGCGGGCAACAATATCACTAGAGTGTTTATTGTTACCTTAAATACGTAGAAAACAAATAATTAGAGGGATCGAGAAATTGGAAGTTTTTGAACGATCACAACAACTGCAAAGGCCCTCAACCCGAATGGCTGCAGTCCAGTCTTTTTCCAAAAAAGCGAGTATTGCAGTAATGGCGATCGGCTGTACAGTCATTTTGGGTTGGATATTCGATGTGCAACTCTTAAAAAGCCTTCTGCCCGGACTCGTGACGATGAAAGCCAATACTGCGGTATGCTTTATTTTGGGCGGGTTTGCTCTATTCATCCAACAGAGCAGGCGCGCCAAATTAACAGCAAGAAAGTCTCACAAAAATTACAAAAAATTAATTTTAGTATCCTCATTTTTAATTATATTAATTAGCCTCTTAACCCTAGCTCAATATAGCTTTAATTTAGACTTAGGCATCGACCAACTGCTATTTAAAGAAAGTTACACCTTGACAATCACCGGAACACCAGGACGCATGGCACCGAATACTGCTGGTGCTTTTTTATTGCTGGGAACAGCGCTGCTGCGGCTGTCAGAACGTCGGCCTAAATACCTGCGGATTCAAATCTTAAGCTGTTGTGCATTTTTAATTGCATTTACGGGATTGATAGGCTACCTCTACGACAAAGCTTTATTTTACAAAATTGGCAATAATACAGGGATGGCTTTGCACACGTCTGCAGCATTTATGTTGCTGAGCTTCGGCATTTTATTTGCCAGTCCAGAGCGAGGATTGATAGCAGTAATGACGAGCGATCGCGCGGGCGGCATCATGGCGAGGCGCTTGTTGCCACGGGCAATCATTATCCCGCCTTTAGTGGGTTATTTCATCCTATTGGGAGATCGGTTACAAGCCTACACGCCGGAGGTAGGGATATCGCTGTTAAGCGTATTGAACGTGATTATTTTTACAGTTCTGATTTGGCAGAATGCCAAAACTCTCTGCAGCGCAGACCGGAAGCGCTATCGAGCGGAACTGGGACTGAGGAAAGCTAAATTAGACTTAGAAACTCAAGTTGAGAAACGGACTCTCCAACTGCAACTCGCCAATGAGCAATTGCAGGAGCAAATTTTTGACTCTCAAACAACAAAGCAGGCGCTTCAAAAAAACTATAACCTGTTGATGGCAGTCATCAACAGTACGCCCGCCGCCCTATTTGTCAAAGATATTCAGGGACGTTACCTAATGCTTAATGCTGCAGGAGCCAGTATAATTGGCAAGTCTGTAGACGACATTATCGGCAGAGATGACAGCGAGTTATTTCCGCCGGAAATTGCGGGCAATATTATAAAAACCGATCGCCCAATTATGGCAGCGGGAACAACGGAAGCTATCGAAGAAGAGCTGCCAGTCAAAGGAAATTTGAGGATATTTCTTTCTACAAAAAGTGCTTACCGGGACGGGTTAGGAAAGATCAGCGGTATAGTTAGCATCGCGCGGGATATTACTGAGAGCAAACAAGCCGAAATCGCCAACAGAAGTTTGGCAGCAATTCTGGAAGCGACCCCGGATTTTGTAGGTATCTACAACCTCGAAGGACGCGCCATTTACATCAACAAAGCAGGCAGAAAAATGGTGGGTATAGGCGAAAATGAAGATATATCCAACCGACAAGTTGCAGAATTCACGGCAGCTTCAGCCCGCAGCACTTTGAAACAAGCGATCGCCACCGCTGTTTCCGAGGGCTTTTGGAGTGGAGAAACAGCCTTCGTGTCAGGATCGGGACTCGAACTTCCCGTCAGCCAAGTCATCATCTCCCACTCCGCACCGGGTGGCCAACTCGCATACATTTCGACGATCGCCCGCGACATCAGCGATCGCAAACAAGCTGAACAGGCGCTGCAACTGTCTCAAGCTCGTTTCGCCGGCATTTTAGAAATTGCCGAGGACGCGATTATTTCTGTGGATGCTGACCAAAAAATTATCCTGTTCAACCAAGGTGCAGAACGGATTTTTGGGTGGACGGCTGCTGAGGCGATCGGGCAATCCCTGAGCCTGCTGTTGCCAGAAGCTTTTGCCACCCCTCACAGTCACCACGTCAGCAGTTTCGGAGGCGTTAAACAAGCCCGAACAATGGGCAACCGCAAAGAAATTTTCGCCCGCCGCCGAGATGGTACGGAATTTCCCGCCGAAGCTTCTATTTCCAAACTCGAAGTGGCAGGCGAAATCATATTCACAGCAATTTTGCGCGACGTGACAGCCAGCCGAGAAGCCGAAGAATTTGTGCGTCTGAGTGAGGAAAGATATCGATCGCTGGCAATGGCCACCGCACAGATGGTTTGGACGACCAACGCTAGCGGAATCTTCGACAAGCCTCAGCCTGATTGGATAGCTTATACGGGCATGAGTTGGAAAGAGAAGGACAACTGGATAGAAGCAGTGCACCCAGAAGACCGCGATCGCACAATTCAAGCTTGGATGCGGGCCATAGAAACAAAAAGTCTCTACGAAGTCGAGCATCGGTTGCGGGCCGCCGACGGCAGCTACAGACACTTCTGGGTGCGGGGCGTCCCCCTTTTGGCCGCCGACGGCAGTATTCGCGAGTGGGTGGGAACTCACACCGACATTAGCGATCGAGTCCAAGTTTTGGAAGCACTCAAGCAGTCCGAGGGACAGTATCGATCGCAAGCAGCCGAACTCGAAAAAGCTGTCCACGAGTTGCACCAAGCTCAAACTCAACTCATCCAAACCGAAAAAATCTCTTCTCTCGGGCAGCTAGTCGCCGGCGTCGCCCACGAAATCAACAATCCCATTAACTTCATTTACGGCAACATCACCCACGCCAGCCAATACGCCACAGACTTACTCGGTTTGCTCCACCTTTACCAGGAAAAATACCCAAATCCCGTCCCAGAAATTGTAGAAGCAGCCGAAGATATTGAAGTTGATTACTTAATGGAAGACTTTACGAAGATTTTGGAATCAATGAAAGTAGGAGCCGATCGCATCCGCGACTTAGTTGTATCCTTACGCAACTTTTCCAGACTGGACGAATCGCAGATGAAGCGAGTAGATATTCACGAAGGAATCGAAAGCACTTTGCTAATTTTGCAGCACCGGATCAAAGCTAATGTACTTCGTCCCGCTATTGAGATTATCAAAGAATACGGCAATTTCCCAAAAGTCGAGTGCTATGTAGGTCAGCTCAATCAAGTATTTATGAATCTTTTAGTAAATGCGATCGACGCCCTCGAAGAGTACAACAGCACTCATTCTTCACAAGAAATATCTTCTCGCCACAACCTAATTCGGATTAGCACCAGTGCGAACTCAGAAACAGTAACAATTCGGATTGCCGACAACGGGATGGGAATCAATCAAGAATTTATTGGCAAGTTATTCGACCCATTTTTTACTACTAAACCCGTCGGGAAAGGTACAGGCTTGGGATTGTCAATCAGCTATCAGATTATAGTTGAAAAACACCGAGGCAAATTGCAGTGTATTTCTGCCCCTGGGGAAGGTGCAGAGTTTGTCATCGAGATTCCCCTTTGCCAGGAAGTATCAGCGCTGGCTACCGAAAACACCAAGGAAATGGTCATGAGTCATTAGACTGTTGACTGTTGACTGTTGACTGTTGACTGTTGACTGTTGGCAGTTGATAGTGGGCAGTTGATCGTTGATGGTTGTCATTAATCATAAATTTCTCAACGTCTCCCCATCTCGCCGTCTCCCCATCTCCCGTCTCCGTCGCTCGATCGCCCTAAATCGAAATAATTCTTTACAATAACAAAGTAACAATCCAATTAACTTTGACAAAATCCCTTGAAAATGCCTGTAAACCAACTTTCTCCCACCACAGCCTCCACCGAAACACAGACACTCGACTTTGACATAGCCATCGTCGGAGGCGGCATAGTCGGGGCCACCTTAGCCAGCGCCTTAAAAGATTCCGGCTTAAAAATCGCTATAATTGAAACCCAACTTCCCGCCGCCGCCGCAGCCAAAAAACAAGCCTATGCAATCACCCTGCTATCAGGAATGATCTTAGAAGGTATCGGCGTGTGGCAGCAAATCTTGCCGCAAATTACCACCTTCGAGCAAATTAGCCTCTGCGACGGCGACTATCCAGGCGTCGTGGAATTCCACCGCCCAGATTTGGGAAATACTGGCAAATTGCCCGTACCAAAAGCAGCTTTAGGTTACGTTGGCGAGCACCGAGTCATGCTGTCAGCTTTGCAAGAATGTTTGGCAAAAAACCCGAATTTTAGTTGGGTTTGTCCGGCGGAAGTAGTCGAGGTAAAATATTTAACCGATTGCGCCGAAATAGAAGTCAAACAAAACGGCGAAACTCGGACTATTCGCACCAAATTATTAGTCGCCGCCGACGGTTCGCGATCGCGCATCCGCACCGAAGCCAACATCAGCACTCGCGGCTGGAAATACTGGCAATCCTGCGTTGCTATCACCATTAAAGCAGAAAAACCGCACAATGATATCGCTTTTGAGCGCTTTTGGCCGAGCGGCCCGATGGGAGTCTTACCATTACCTGGGAACCGCTGTCAAGTAGTTTGGACAGCACCCCACGCGGAAGCAAAAGCTTTGCAACAAATGGATGAAACAGAGTTTTTGACTTTGTTGGAACAGCGCACGGGCGGGCTTTTGGGGCGTTTGGAATTGGAGAGCGATCGCTTTTTGTTTCCAGTGCAGTTAATGCAGAGCGATCGCTACGTTTTGCCCAGATTAGCACTAATTGGCGACGCCGCCCACTGCTGCCATCCCGTGGGCGGCCAGGGATTAAATATGGGCATTCGAGACGCAGGGGCGATCGCCCAAATCTTGCAGCAAGCGCACCAAAAAGGCGAAGACATCGGCGATTTGCGAGTATTGAAACGGTATCACAACTGGCGCAAAAAAGAGAATTTAATCGTGTTAGGATTTACCGATTTTCTAGACAGATTATTTTCTAATACTTGGCTGCCAATTGTAGCATTTCGCCGCTTTGGATTGTGGTGTTTGCGGACAATTCCCCCAGTGAGGTTTTTAGCTTTGCGCTTGATGACCGGTTTAATGGGCCGGCCGCCGGAATTAGCGAAAAATTAGGTTTGTACACCCACCCACCATCAAAGAAACCGGGTTTTTTTCCAAATCTTTGCACTGTCACCAAGTCAGTCCCAAAAACCCGGTTTCTGGCCACCCGTGGTTCCAAGACTAAACTAAATTCATGGATGAATGGTATATAATTAAGATAGAACAGAGCTATGAGTGGAATTGACCGTGAAATTACTCTAGAAACTCGAACCAGTCTCATTGATAAACATCTCCCCGGAACCCAAAAAGCCCAAAGTGAATTTGAAAGCGAAGGAATCGTCCATCTCTTTAATGATAGAGAAACAATGGAAAGAGTGGCCGCAGAAATTAAGCTAAGAGGAGAACGCACAGGAGAGGACGATGTAGAGGACAATTATGAACGCTATGGATTGTACTTTTCAGAACCAATTGGTTATATACTAAAAGCAGACGGGACTCAGATACCACTAAATTACGGTGAAATAAAGATTAAAAAAACTACAGGTAAATACCATGTCATACCTCGCACAAGACCCCGCACAAGCTACTAAAATTAGTCAAGAATCCGAGCAAGAGACTGAGTGGGAGTTTGCGGAAATCTGGGCGGATACTCTGATATCTCCTCCTTATATCCTGATGTTAGTCAAGGAAATTTCAGGAAAATTTTGCATTCACAACCCGGCACAAAATTATAAAGTTATTTTTTCTAGTGACAATTACGAAGCGGCTAAAATGTGGCTGCTAGAGGATGAATATGAGCGTTTGAATAGTCGCATTTTACGAGAAGTATAAAATAAAGTGGTGTCGCCACATCCGCCAGGGGTTTAAACCCCTGGCTAATAGCGAAAGTCGGTTGAAACCGACTGAAAATCCGAGATAAAAATGAAAAACTCTTTAGTCCTCTTTAAGAGGACTTTTGCTATGAGACAGGGGTTTCAACCCCTGGCGGACTATCGGGCTAACCGAGGTTTCTCGCTACTCGCACGATCGAAGAAACCGGGTTTTTTCCTCAATCTTTGCAATGTTAGGAAGTATGCTGGCAAAAACCCGGTTTCTGGGCGATCGCACAATCTAAGAAACCGGGTTTTTCCCCAAATTTTTGCACTTTTTTAAGCTGAAATATGGGGTTTCCATTGGTTGCGGATAGCTTGTACTAACAGCCCTTCGCCGTTCCGCACTATTCCCCGGCGGCGATTTTCCTCAACTACAGCGATCGCATCTCGAACTACTTCAACATTGTTACTTAGAATCAAAGTCTTTAGCCAAGGGTTAAGATGAAATCCAGCCATTTCCACTTCCTCCAAAATTGTATTAGACATAACTGTAAAAGTCGATGGTAGAGCTTTCGGAGAATTGGGGACAGTTTCAGCTAATGCCAGCAGCCGCTCTAGATGTGCTATGCCATAAGTATCAGCAAATTCTTTAGCTGTCTGGATGTACTCAATTAGTTGTGTCATATTTATCTCCTGAGTTTTTCAAAGTTTGCGGTGGAATGCTTACCACTAAATAACAGCTTATAAGCTACTTTCAAAAATGTCGCAGAAAATTATTTCCGGTATATGAAAAAGAATCGGAAAAATTTTTCCGATGTTTGGCTCAACCGGAAAAATATTCCTATTATGCGCTAGTGATGGTAAACTCAACAAGAGGGAGACCAAGTTCTGAGAGGGGTTGGCATGACTGAGACTGTTAACTTATGGCAAAGCTTTTTAATATTAAAGATAGTTACTGATTATGGTTTGAGCCGGACACACAAAGCTATTCTTCTGGCTAGGTTTCCCGATGAAAATACGGTAAAGAGTAACAAAGAGGTTGCAGAGGAAGCGTTCGCAGAAGAAAATTCTAACATTCCGAGCAACCCTGAGACTGTTCAGCGGCAAATGTGCACGATATATAAGCTTTTCTGCCCAAAAGAAAACGGGGAAGGTTTTTTGGGTTGTAACGACAGAAGTAGTCCGGTGAAAGATGCTGCATTTCGAGATTGGCTGAAACCGCAGTATGAAAAATGGCGATCAAGTCAAGGGAGTGCATTCAGTACAGGCGATCGCATCCCTACTATTTCTGATAACCCTTTTATTCCTCAGACTGGTAAAGTTGACGACCCGCAACTGTTTTTCGGCAGAGAACGGGAAATGAGGCGAGTATTCGAGGTTCTTAACAGCAATGACAGCGTAGCTTTAATAGGAGAAGAAGGCATCGGGAAGTCTTCTCTGTTATCGGCTATTTGTCAACAGGCTGAAAATCTCCTATTCTCGCGACGCCAGCCAATTTACTTAGACCTAAATGGAGTCCGAGATGAAGATGACTTCTACACAGCTTTATGTGAAGAAGTTGGCATCCCTAAAAGCGATGGACATAGCCTCTATCGTGCTTTGAAAAAGCATAGAGTGCTGCTGGCTATAGATAATGTAGGAAAGATGACTCGGGAAGGTTTTACCCATGAAGTGAGAGATAACTTGCGGGGTTTAGCAGAGGGACAAAATGCACCTTTAAAACTGATTGTAGCTGCTAGCAAACCCCTCGATAAACTCTTTAATGACAGTCAGGATGAAGGGAACACATCTCCCCTTGCGGGTATTTGCCAAGAAGAGAATATCAAGCCTTGGGATGAAGCAATTGCCTGTGCCTTTATTCAAGCTCGTCTTACTAGGACTTCGGTGCGTTTTACTGAAGAGGAAATCAGCCAGCTAGTACAAGAAAGTGGCGGTCATCCACGACGACTGATGCAGTTGTGCTATCAAAAATATGCGCGATATATGGAGGATGTAAAATGAGCGAGCGCAACACCGACGTTCCCCGTTTAGACTTAGCTCCTAAAATCAAGGGTTCTCTTTCATTATCAAAACCCCTCGATTACTTGCGATTGTTATACTGGGTGTTTTTCTTTCCCCAAGCCTTGCGGTGGTACGTCTACAGTAGAGTATCTATTTCAGAACGCTACAAAAATTATAAAAAAGATTCAGGATTATTTCTTAATCCCATAATAACTGGGCTACTTATACAAGTAATCGTAGTCATATTCCTTACACTATTGACTTGGAGTGTAATTATTACATTGATTAATTGTTCAGTAGATGCTGAATATATATCAGTCAGCTTTTTCGTGACTATTTTTTTGTGTCTCATAACGTTGGCATCTGTACTAATTGAGAAAGATATATTCTTGTCAGATTTTAAATTGAGAACAGCCAAATATCTAACAATAATCATTTTTTTAAGCTTGAATTGTAATCTGGCAATTTTTACTGTCAGTGCTATAAAAGAAGCCTCTACTAACCTTGGAGTTATCTGGATTTTAGGTATATTAGCCGGTATGTGGTTGGGTGTAGGAGGTATTGCGACACTAGCCATTTTAGAGGTGAATGACTTAGCTATTATATTAGTTATTGGTGGAGTGTTATTAATGTCATTAATGCTTTGCTTGTATCTGCCAATCGAGTTCAAAGTTACAGATTTTTTTGTCTTTCTAAAAAGCCTGTTAGTTCGCGCACTTTTTTTTCTCAGTTGTGTAATTGGTTCATTTATCGGATTGCTGCGCCCAGATAACTGGTTTTTTACATTACCAATCAGCCAAACATTATTTAAAATAAAACTTACGCACAGAGTTAAAGAAAACAGCAGCCCAAGGGTTTTGAGTAATCAGTTTTGTTCCCGATATTCTGGATATTCTGATTTTCTGATTTCTTCATCTCCCCATCTTCCCCTGTCTCAAGAATCGCCATATGATTATGTCTTTGAAATGCGTAAGTCCTATAAAAATCATCTAGACTTGCTGTTTCCTCGTGTAACTGTCCTGCCTAATCCCTATCTCACAGAGCAATTAAAAGAATGGCTGCGACAAGATTGGGAGACAGGAATACATAATGCTTATGAAATTTATACTTATACTCTCCAGTTCATTCCTGTAATTCAAGCTTTAAACCAAGTTCTTGGTGAGCAACCAGAGCAAGTTGTCTATCGTATAGCACATTTAACAGATCATCCTTACAAATGGGAATTGGTGCGTTTGATTTCAGGTTCTATGGATACAAACTTTATTAAATTTGAGCCTCATGCTCGTGCTGTTGCCCGTGGTTTCTTGCATTTGCACGAGCAGTCGCTAGGCGCTGCAATGGAAGTATTTGATGCGGTGCGGTCTCTACTTTATGGAGAAGAAATGTTGATGATAAGTGTAATTATGTCTATCTATCAGGAGACTCTAAAGTTGAATGATATTGCTGCGCTATCGATATATGTTTTTCCTAAAGAACCGCTGCGTGGGGATACTTGGAGAGCGATCGCTAGTTTGTATGAGATTATAAGGGATATTCGAGTTATTCAAAAGAGTTCGTCTCGTTCTGCCAGAGCCTTCGCTCTTAGCCATGCTTTAGGAGAACTTAAAAAATTGCGGGATCAACCTGATGCTGTACCTCAACCAGAGCGAGCAATAGTTACAAAAATTGCCTGGAATTGGTCGCAAGCGATATTAGATGTAGCTAGTGAGGTTGGGAACGTTTCTATTACTGAGCGAGTGCGTAATCCCTACGTAGTTGGCGACCCTGTTGAGGGCAACCTGTTTGTTGGACGAGAGGATATACTCAAACAGCTCAAAGAAGTGTGGATATTGAGTCACCAACTTCAGTCTGTGGTTATCTACGGTCATCGACGCATGGGCAAAACTTCTATTCTGCTTAACGTGGCTAATTCCCTAGGTTCACAGGTAAAAGTAGCCTATGTCAATCTATTGCGATTGGGAGATAGTCCTCAAGGAGTTGGAGACGTGCTGATGGCAATTACCGATGAAATTTCTGATGCTGTCAACCTTCCACCTCCTGCCGATGCGGATTTGCTGAATCTTCCCTATCGTACTTTTGAGCGCTATTTGAAACAAGTAGAGGCAAATCTGAGTGAAACGGGTTTGATTATTGCTTTAGATGAGTTTGAGAAGATTGAAAAACTGATTGAGAAGGGAAAGATTGACAGTGACTTTATGGAGGTTCTGCGCGGGATGGTACAAATGAGTCCTAAAATAGCTTTTGCGTTGGCTGGTTTGCATACTTTAGACGAGATGACTGGGGATTACTCCCACCCTTTCTTCGCTAGCTTTATTAATATCAACGTTAGCTTCATGGAAAGTGCAGCTACCCGCCAGATTCTTGCTAATCCCCATGAAGATTTTCTTCTTGACTACGCGCCAGAAGCGTTATCTGTAATCTATGCTTGGACTGCTGGACAGCCTTATTTAGTTCAGCTAGTGGGATTTCAGCTAGTTCGCCACTACAATGAGCAAGTTTTTGACATGGGAAATTCTCGCGATCCGGTCTTTACAGTAGAAGATGTGACGGCAGTCATTAATGACCATGAATTCTTTCAGCGGGGACGCTACTACTTCGATGGTGTTTGGGGTCAGGCGGCGCGGGGTGCTCCCGGACAGCAAGAGATATTAAGAGCGATCGCACCTCACCCAGAAGGACTCGATATCAACACGCTACCTGAAATTACTGGCATGAACGAGACAAATTTACAGCCCGCACTTAACTCTTTGATACGTCACGATGTAGTTTTGGAAATTGATGGCAAGTGGTGCATTATTGTCGAACTATTTCGCCATTGGGTGCTGTCGATAAATGTATAGTGTGCTTGCTTAAGTCCTGATTAGGTTCGCCACTGATTAAGCCAGCGGACTTGCCCTTTCCAATCAGCAGCTTGTGTTTCTGAAAGCAGGCGATCGAGCGAAGCAATTAGACTAGATAATGTCCAACTGTTTTGAGCAGCCAAAATGATGCCACCATGTTCGGGATAACGCTGAGCTAAAACCTGAAAATCCCGGATATTAAACCCACATTCCGCAGGTCTTTAAATAGAATTGATGGTTATAAAATTTAAAAATTCAAGCCTGAAGAGATTACTGGG
>NZ_JAUBTR010000053.1:42705-49905 GCF_036705045.1 Microcoleus sp. BR0-C5 | reverse complement strand
CCGCCCTTTCTGGACGGGCGGGACGCCCATCCCACAAGAACCATCAAAATTCTAAGTTATTTAATTCTCATTCCTTAGTCAATCATGACTAAAGTCCTTACTACAAACCTGCATATTTTCCTAAAAAGCCAGGTTTATGCGTCTAGAAACTCACCGATAGATCTTATCGAAACTTCCGTTCCGACTCTTGAATGGGAACATCATTAATGCTAGCTTCACGTCTTCGCATTAACCCATTTTCGGCAAATTCCCACTGTTCATTACCATAGGCCCGATACCAGTACCCAGAATCATCGTGCCACTCATACTCGAAGCGAACAGAAATCCGATTGTCTGTAAAACTCCACAGTTCTTTCTTTAAACGGTAATCTAATTCCTTTGCCCATTTTCGTCTTAAAAAAGCCTTGATTTCTTCCCGTCCGCTGAAGAATTCGGCACGGTTTCGCCACTGAGAATCTTCCGTATAAGCTAAGGCTACTCGTTCTGGATCGCGGGTATTCCAGGCATCTTCAGCAGCTTGAACTTTGGCTTTAGCCGTTTCCAACGTAAAGGGCGGTAGAGGTGGTTTAGTTTCCATCAGCTTTGTTTTTTGTGACTATAAAAGGTAAGGTGCTGGATGCTCGCGCTACAGAGAGAGTTTTGGGACTTTGATATCAATTCTCAGCATCGGGATCGATTCCCATTGCTCGCAGTCGCTCCGCTAACTGGGTGACTTTTCGCTCTGCTTGTTCGGCTCTTTCTCGTTCTTGTTGAGCTCTTTCCCGTTCTTGTTCGACCAGGGCCCGCTCAACTTCAACTTGTTCGGAGCCAGTTAACAGCAAATTCCCCTGCGAATCCCACCACCGCAGCCAAAGCAGTTCTTGATTTTGATAGCTTCCCTGCCACAGTCCCAATTCTACATCTAATACAGGAATGGGATAGTGACCGCGTTCGTTTGGCTCCATCCTTCGATACACAAAATCTATCAGGTGATAGACCTCTAAATTGCCCGTTCTCATTTCATAAATGCCGTAGTAAGGAATGCGGATAATTCTCTCGTACACCCAAAACTTACCGGGTTTAGTTGTTGTACCGTCAGCGGCTACAGTCAAGGGAGTACGTGAAGCGAAGCTATCCCGAAGGGAATCGCGCTCTTCCTCTCCATTACCGCTAGCAAATTCTAAAGCAATGAACGGAGCCATGTGTTCCCGCCAAAGTACATAAGAACGGCGAAAACCGTCAAGTGTTGCCGGTACATTGGGCACGTAAAACCAATCCGGTGCTTCTGCACCTCGCTCTAGCGGGTCAGTTGATCGCCAGTAAATCCCGCAATCTTGCCCGATCGCATATTGTCCATCTGGATGCAGCCGCTCTACAACCGGCGCGATCGAATCTGTCAGAATGATGCTCTGAGGATGCTCCTGAAAATTTTTTACAAATGTACCGTCTTCGTCTGGCAATTGGGTATGGTCGGGGAATGCAGGAGGCAGACCTGTAGCAGTTATTGTCTCATTCATAGTCTTTTCCGTGCAGTTATTGTTCATTGTACAGCGAAATTTAATAGCAATCTGATTTGAAACTTTAGCTAATATTAACTAAACCCAGCTAACCACAGCGGAAGCATCAACAGCAACCCGACAGAAGTGATGGCGATGCTGCTAGCTAACAAATCGCGATCGAGCTCGTAGACTTCTGCTAAAATCAGCACGGAAAGAGCTGTGGGCGTTCCCGACATCAACACCAACACGAACCTCGGATCGCCGCTCAATCCGAAATAACTAGCACCCAATCCGATCAGCACCGGCACAATTACCACTTTTAACAGCGACGGGATTAACGCCAGTTCAAAACTTTCCCATTTTTTAATAGACCTCAGCCGGATGCCAACCAGCAGCAAAGCACTGGCAATTACCACCCAAACAGCAGTCTGCAATCCCGATTCCACTGTCTCGGGCAAAGGGATGTTTCTAGTATAAAAACCAATTAAAAATGCCCACAGGGCGGGAACTGTCAGCACGTCCCGGATCTGAGTCCACCAGTGATTTTTTTGCTCGGAGTTCCCGAAATAGCTAGCAATAAATACACCGAAACAATAAGTTCCAATAACATTGTTAGTGACGCTGTATAAGACAGCCCAGTTGGTGTTATCGGTGCTGATGATAGACGGGGTGATTGCTAATCCAACAAAGCCCGTATTCCCTAACATCGCAGCTAGGATGAAACTCCCTTCGCTCGATCGCTTCAGGGAATTAAAATTTAATAAAAATAAATTTACCAGAGAATTTTTGCCCTGAAAAAAGGGCTTTTTGATGTGGGCCGCACTCAGCCTACGCAATAATACCCAAGTCAGCCAAGCAAAACTCGTACTCAGAAATAACACGAATATGGCGATCGCCGGCGTGAATCCCACAGCACCCGAAAATTCGCTGTGACGGGCTAAAACTAGAATTTGCAGCGGTATCCCAATCCAGAAAAGAAAGTAGCTCAGCAGCTTGGGAAAATTAACTGGGATGTACCGAAACAGCAGCAGTCCCAAGCCCGTCCAGATAACTAGAGGCGTATAAGCGTGAAATAAGGTTTCAATCATAAAAATTTAACTAGACAATTGGAAATGCCTCTATCTATTAATAGTAATCCTAAAAGCCGTTTAAGAAATGCGAATTGTCGTTAGCGGAGCCCTCGAAGACGATCGCACTTGCACGCTTTTTCGTCATCGGGTGTTCGCAGCACTGCAGGCCCGAAAATTTCCGCCCAAATTCCCGCACCTTGCAGGGCAAACTTCTCAGACTGGCAGCCCCAAATGCTTGCAGCTTTTTACCTTCACATTCACAAAACCTCTGTTAATTTGACAAATGTGCGATCGAGTTATCTTGCCTTGGACGAACAGACGGGGAACGTTTTCCTGCCGTTTCGAGCGAACTGAAACAGGGGGAGACTAAAGCTGCTGATGACTTGCACTCATTAATTCAATTTCAAAGCATTAACAGGCACCTCATCCCAAGAACTAACAGTCCCCAAGGTAGCAACCCAGCCCTGCTGTTTTTGCTCTGCCGTCAAATTCTGCTCAAAAGATTGGTGGCAATCCTTCGCTTGAGTCTCATCGCAACAAGCAATGCAAGAATAAAGAATGCCCGACGGATCGATTTGCTCGTTTACCCAAATAATCACGATCTACTCTCCCAATTAACTTAACTATTATCTAAATTTTCCTATATTTTTGTCAATTAATTAGGTAGGTATTAATTAACCAGAGTGCGGCATTTTAGCTTAACAGGCAAGATGCCTGTTCCACACATAGGCAAGATGCCTGTTCCACACATAGGCAAGATGCCTGTTCCACACACAGGCAAGATGCCTGTTCCACACACAGGCAAGATGCCTGTGCCACACACAGGCAAGATGCCTGTTCCACATACTGTTCCACATACAGGCAAGATGCCTGTTCCACACACAGGCAAGATGCCTGTTCCACACACAGGCAAGATGCCTGTTCCACACACAGGCAAGATGCCTGTTCCACACACAGGCAAGATGCCTGTTCCACACGCCTGAATTACTTCGATGCCAAATTTGCCAAAGACTCGCCCGCAACCCGGCAAATCCGCCAGTCGGGCATCACATCAGCACCGATACCCTTGTAAAATCCGATCGCCAATTCATTCCAATCCAAAACGCTCCATTCCAAACGCCCGCAGCCCCTTTCAACTGTCAACTGCGCTAAATAAACTATCAAAGACTTGCCAATTCCCCGCCCTCGAAACTCAGGCAGCACGAACAAATCTTCTAAATAAATTCCCGGCTGAGTCAAAAAAGTAGAATAATTGTAAAAAAACAGCGCCCAGCCCACAACTCGATTTTCGCACTCGGCTAAAATCGCTTCAGCAAAAGGTCGATCGCCAAACAAATGATTCTCCAAATCAACCGCATTACCAGTAACGGCATGAGATAATTTTTCGTACTCAGCTAAAGCTTTAATCAAATCAAACAGCACCGGCACGTCGGCGCGGGTAGCTGTACGCAAAATTACCTCAGAAGACATAAATAAATAAGTAAGTAGTACGCGACAATCAACACTTAAAAATACCACATCAAGACATTTTTAATTTGTAATTTTTAATTAATTTTTTCCACATTAAACCAGCATATTTACGGTGGCCTCGGAGTGCCACCCCACAATAATTTTAAGATTTTTCAAAATGCCAACTCAAGGTTTTTTAGTTTATTTCAACCAGCCCTTCAATCGTTCCGTCACTTGAGGGCGACGCAGCTTTCGCATTGCCTTATTTTGAATTTGACGGACTCGTTCGCGGGACAAATTGAACAAACTGCTGACCTCTTCTAAAGTGTAAGGTTCGCCGGTCAGCAAACCGTAACGCATAGCAACAATCTCTTTTTCCCGCTCAGTCAAAATACTGTCCAACACCTCCAAAATATCTTGGCGCATCATCATCTCATTCATCTGAGCTTCGGGAGATTGCGTCGCGTTATCTTCGAGAACATCCAAAAGTTCCGAACTTTCTTCGGAGCCGATGCGGTGGTTGAGAGACAAAGATTGCCGGCGTACTTGCTGGAGGTAGCGAAGCTGTTCGCAAGTCACTTGCATTTCTCTAGCAAGTTCAGTTTCACTTGGATTTCGTTGAAGAGAACGCTTCAAATCTCGATAAACTTTTTTAAGTTTATTTAACTGTTCGACAATGTGAACAGGCAAGCGAATCGTCCGCCCTTGATTGGCAATTGTCCGGGTAATTCCTTGGCGAATCCACCAATAGGCATAAGTAGAAAACTTGTAACCCTTCTCCGGATCGAACTTTTCGGCTGCCCGATTCAAACCCAAAGCTCCTTCCTGAATTAAATCGAGAAAAGGCACGCCCCGATTAAGATAGCGTTTGGCAATCGAAACCACCAAGCGCAAATTCGAGCTGATCATTTTCCGTTTCGCCGACTGACACTGGTGGCGAAGCTGTTGCAGTTGAGTTTCGCTTATCCCCAAAGCCGCTGCGAGTTCAGCTTTTGTCGGCACTCTGTCTAATTCCTGCTGCAAACGCTGTTCTAGTTCATCCAGGGCTACCAATTCTTGAACGCGGCGCGCCAACTCTACTTCTTCGGCTGCTGTCAGTAGAGGATACCGAGCCATTTCCTTGAACAAAGCTCCCACTGGATCGTCGGCAGACCAGTTGTTGTATGCTGACGATCGAGTTACCGTGGGACGATCGATCTCGGTGTCTTCATCTTGTGCGATCGCGAATGAGGCTTCGGGTGCCACCGCAAAACTGCCTAGGTCAGATTCTGCCATATCGTGCTTGGTGTCGGTGGAAGGATTTGAAAAGTATCCCTTAACTTTAACCAATTTAACCCGAAATTTCCGAAATCCCAAATCCCAAATCCCAAATCCCAAATCCCAAATCCCAAATCAATTAGTTCGGGCTAGTAAAGGAGCAGCCTGCAACAACTGCTGAGTGTAAGGGTGCTGCGGATTAGTAAAAATATCCCTAGTCTTACCGATTTCAACAATTTTTCCAGCATTCATTACCGCAATACGATCGCAAAAAAATCTCGCCACCCACAAATCGTGCGTAATAAACAGATAAGTCAAATTAAATTCCTGCTTCAACTCCAACATCAGCTCTAAAACTTGAGTCTGCACGCTGGCATCCAGCATACTCACAGGTTCGTCGCAAATTATCAGTTGCGGTCGAGTAATCAAAGCGCGGGCTATAGAAACTCGCTGCTGTTGTCCTCCCGACAATTCCCCCGGATAGCGACGAAAGAAATCCTCCCCTGGAGTTAAACCCACCCGCTCTAACATTTGGATTACTTGTTTTTTCGCTTCGCTACCATTAGCTAATTTGTGAATAAACAAAGGGTCAGCAATACTTTGCCCGACAGTCATCATCGGATTCAGGCAAGCGTGGGGGTCTTGAAAGATCATTTGCATTTCGCGGCGGTGCTTCCTCACAGCATCCCGGTTCAGGGCAGTTATATCTATTCCTTGAAATTCCACTTTGCCACCAGTCGCGGTAATTAGCTGCAAAATCGTGCGTGACAATGTACTTTTGCCGCAGCCGGACTCCCCCACCAGCCCTAGGATTTCTCCCCGTTGTAGCTCTAAACTAACGCCGTCTACGGCTTTAATTACCTGGCGATTCCGGGAAAATAACTGATCTAATAAATTGCTTTCTAAACTGTAGTGTTGCTGCAAATTCGTTACGGTCAAAAGAGGTGAATTTGTTGAGTTTGCAGTAACGACTTCAGTCCTGATTTCCTCGAATGCTAACCCTTTGCCAGAATCGGCTTGAATGTGCAAAGCTGCTTTGAGGAGCGATCGAGTATATTCGTGCTGTGGCTTTTCAAAAACGTTTTGCACCGGCCCTGTTTCTACGACTTTACCGCCGTACATCACCGCAATGCGATCGCAATACTCAGCCACCATCGCCAAATCGTGAGAAATCAACAAAATTGCCGTTCCCCGTTCCTCACAAAGTCTGGTTAATTCCTGCAAAATCTGAGCAGCTACAGTTACGTCCAAACTGGTAGTCGGTTCGTCCGCCACAATTAATTTGGGATCGAGCAAAAGAGCCAAAGCAATAGCTACTCTTTGTCGCATTCCGCCGCTAAATTCGTGGGGAAATTGCGACCAGCGAGACGCCGGAATTTTCACAGCTTCCAGAGTTTCGATCGCCCGTTTCTTAGCTTGCTTGCGATCCAAATTCGGTCTGTGAGCTTGCAAAGTCTCGATGCAATGTTCTCCTACAGTCATCAAAGGATCGAGACGAGTCATCGGATCTTGAAAAATCAATGCCACAGCTTCGCCACGAAACCGTCTCAGCCGCGAAGCATTCATATCAAACACTGACTCTCCAGCAAAACTAACTCGCCCCTCAATCAGCGTTGAATCCGGCAGCAACCGCATCGCCGCCCTTCCCAAAGTTGACTTACCGCACCCAGACTCCCCAACTAATCCGAGCTTTTCCCCCGGTTTCAGCGTCAGGGAAACCCCGTCCACGGCCCAACCTGATTGGCCTCGCCGCTGAGGATAAGCTACTCGCAGATTGTCAACGGAAAATAGAGAAGAGTCATTAGTCATTAGTCATTAGTCCTTAGTCTGTTGTCTGTTGTCTGTTAACTGTTGTCTGTTGTCTGTTGTCTGTTGTCTGTTGTCTGTTGTCTGTTGTCTGTTGTCTGTTGTCTGTTGTCTGTTGTCTGTTGTCTGTTGTCTGTTGT